>JALYUA010000107.1 GCA_030854005.1 Acidobacteriota bacterium | reverse complement strand
GTGCCGTTCGCCACGCGAACGGCACGTCCCGCGGCGAGCGCAGCGACGGTTTACTTGCCGACCGCCCCGCCGTAGACGGGCAGCGAGCCCGGCAGCGATGGAGCCGGCGGCGGAGCGCCGAGCGGGCTCGGGACGGTCTGACCGGGCAGCGTCGGCAGGGGCACGCTTCTTCCGCGCGCGTAGACCTCGTGCCGGCCATTCTTCTTGTACCACTCCGCGAGCGACGCGGTCTGGAACATCTCTTCGATGATCTTCCGCCAGCCCACGCCGGTGTTGTACGCGCAGAAGGAGATCTCCCCCATCTGCGTGGCGTACGGGATGATGCACATCTCGGTGCGGCGGAAGTCGTAGTTGAAGAGGTCCTGAAACCACATCCCGCCGATGAAGAAGACGCGCCAGTCGTAGCGCTTTTTCTTCGAGAATCCGAGCTTGCCGCCCGTGTGCCCGTCCATGATCTGAACGACCTTCCAGGGCGAAAGGCTCTTCGGGATGCCGGAGGGCTTCAGGTTCCGCAGGATCGACAGCGCCGTCTGGAACGCGGTCCAGTTCTTCTTGCGGGCGGAGTCGGTGATGCCCTTGATGTCGGAGAGCATGCGGTCCACGTTCAGCATCGCCGGCACCGGGACCGACTCCTTCGTCTTGGAATCGACGAGGAGCATCGTCCCGATCCCGCAGTTCGGGTGGCAGCCGCACTTCAGGGAGCCCCATTCCGATTCGAGGCCTCCAAGAAGGTCCTTCAGATCCGAGAACGGGCCCGACGCCGAAAGCGGATACCAGTCGCGCATCGGCTCGCCTATACCCGCCTGGGTCTTGGCGTCGTGCGCCAGGTGGGACAGCGTGTAGCGCTGCTTCGCGCGGGTCTCGTCGTCGATCTCCTCGTCGCGGCCGGTGAACGAGACCGGCTGGAAGGAGACCGTGTTGATCTTGTCAATGTTCTGGATCGCGAACTTCAGGATCTCTCCGACCTGCTGATCGTTGACGGTGTTCACGATCGTCGTCACGAGTGTGATGTCGACGCCCGCCTTGTGGAGGTTCTCTATCGCGCGCTGCTTCACGTCGAAGAGGTTTCCGACCTTGCGGTGCTCGTTCGCCGCGTTGTCCACGCCGTCGAACTGCAGGTAGACGAATCGAAGCCCGGCTTGCGCCGCCTCGCGGGCGAAGTCTTCTTCCTGCGCGAACCGGATTCCGTTGGTCGCCGCCTGGACGGAGAAGTACCCCACCTCGCGCGCATAGCGGACGGCCTGGAGGAAGTAGGGCGAGATGGTCGGCTCGCCCCCCGAAAACTGGACCGAGAGCTGGCGCCGCGGCTTGATGGAGACCGCGTCGTCGAGCATCTTCTGGATGTCTTCCCACTCGAGCTCGTGGACGTAACCGACCTGGTTGGCGTCCATGAAGCACGGGTTGCACATCATGTTGCAGCGGTTCGTCAGGTCGATCGTCAGAACCGCCCCGCGGCCGTACTTGATCGACGAGGTGCCGTGCTCGTGCAGGCCGTCCTTCGGAATCACGAAATCGCGTCCCGGATAGAGGGACTCGAGCCGCTTGAAGAACGCCGGATCGGTCGACATGACGTCTTCGAAGTGCCCGTGCTCCGGGCAATCCTTCTTCATCAGGATCTTGCCGTCTTCCTCGACGATGCGCGCCTTGATCTCCCCGGGGTTCCCGTCGACGAGGACTTTCCAGTCCGCCTCGCCGGAGAGAATCTTGGTGCGCACTTCCGTCACGCACCTCGGGCAGAGGGAATCCGTCTCGCGAGGGAACCCGAACTGGGGGAATGTGCGTTCCTTCTGCTTGAGGAGAGGCGCCGGCGCCCACTTCGGCTGAAAGGAGTTCTGCTCGAAGCGCCGGTCAATGGCGCGGGTCGCGCGCCAGAATGCGTCGGCGGTGAGCCGGAGTCCGGAATAGATAGCGTTCCGCATCTTGGGGTGCCCGGAAAGTGCCCGGGACAGTCTCCTTGATTGTCGGCGGGGGAATCCCGACCGGTTCTTCGTCACATTCTATCCGAAAACTTGCTCTTTCCACGGTTCTCCAGACTTGTTCGCCCCCGGTAGGAACCGCGCCGGCGAGAAGGGGGCGAGCGGTTCCCCGGACTCCTCGAGGATCGCCTCGGCGACCCGAACCGCCGTGGCGGGAGCCAGAAGAATTCCGTTGCGGAAGTGGCCTGCGGCGAAGAAGAGGCCGGGAAGTTGAGACGCGCCGAGGATCGGCAGCGCGTCGCGGCTGGCCGGCCGCAGGCCCGACCACGCATCCGTGAACCGGGCGCGCCGGAGAGACGGAACGAGCCGGCACGCCGCGTCGAGGAGCGCCGCCACGGCCCCCGCCGTCACCTCTTTCCGGAACCCGACGTCCTCTTCCGTGGAACCGAGGAGCAGGGAGCCATCCCCGCGGGGAACGACATAGACGTCCGCGGACTGAACGACGCAGGGCAGGAACGGGGGCGTTCCGGCGAGCCGGACGATCTGTCCACGCACCGGCCTGACCGGCACGGGCGCCGCCGCGGGGTCGAAGGCCGCCCACGCGCCCGCCGCGTCCACCACCGCGCCGGCCTGAAACGATCCCGTGTCCGCCTCGACGCCGAGACACCGGTTCCCGGACACGAGGAAGCGGCGGGCCTTCGCCCCCAGAACGAACCGCACGCCGCGCTTTCCGGCCGACTCCCAGAGAGCGCGCGTGAGACGGCGGGGGTCGACGGAGCCATCCTCCCGGAAAAAGAGGGCGCCGCGGGCTTCCGGAGACGCGAGTCCCCGCGTGATCCGCTGAATCCCGTCCCGGTCGACCTCCTCGACGGGAAATCCGGGCGCGCGCCGGTCGAGCCATGGCGCGAAGTTCGCTCGCCCGTCCAGGTCGCACCGAAGGACGCCGGCGGGAATCCATCCCACCGGAAGCCCGGTTTCTTCCTCGAGCTCCGCGCACCACCCGGGATAGAGCCGACGGCTTTCCGCGGCGAGATCGAAGAGGGGACCGGGAGGAAGGCCCTCGGCCCGCGGAGCAATCAGGCCGGCCGCGGCGCCCGACGCTTCCGATCCGGGCTCCATGCGCTCCAAGACAGTGACCGAGGCGCCTCGTCCCGCAAGCTCGCGCGCGAGCGCGCAGCCGATCGCGCCGCCTCCGACGATCAGAACGTCCGGCCGGGAGCTCACCGCCGCCGGCGTCGGCGCCCGAAAGCTTCGCCCGCGATCCGTCCCGCCGCCCACGCGGCGAGCGCGCCCGAAGCGGCGCCGGCAATCGCGCCGGCATAGGGAAGAAGGCCCGGCGCGCTGCGGCGAAAGGAGGCCCGGGCGCCCCGGAGAAATCCGCTGCGAAAAACGTGCGAGGCGCTGGCGAGCGCGAGCGCGCCGACCGCGGCGGCGGCGCGCTCGAGCGCCGTCGTCTCCCGCTCGTGGGCGCGCGCGATGGCGAGCGCGAGCCGATTGAGATTGAGGACCTGGAAGGAGAGGTCCGCCGCGAGAGGGAGCCCCGCGAGAAACCCCGCGGGCACCGAGGCCACGGCTCCGACTGCCGCGCACCGGAGGGCCGACTTCACCACGAGGCGGTGGGCGATCTCCTCCGGATCGGCGTCCGGATGCCGCTCGACGATCTTCCGGATCTCTCTATCGAGACGCTCTCCATCGGGTCCGAGAAGCACCGCGCGCGCGAGGTCGGCGTACATGGGGAGGGATCCTATCGCTGCGGGGAAGGCGAAGGGCGTACGGCGAAGGGCGGGGAGGCGCGAATCTGATTCCGGGTCGCAGTCCTCGTGTTTTTTCCCTTCGCCTTCCGCCTCCCGCCTATCGTCTTCCGCGCCCCCCCGGCGTGTTATGTTTTCCGCGATCTCTCGAAAGGAGCCCGGACGATGAGAAAGCTCGGAATCGCCCTGATCCTGCTGTGCGCGTTACCGCTCGCAGCGGCGCCGGCGGCGAGAAAGGGAAAGAAAACCGTGTCTTCCGCACCCCGCGACTATTCCAACACGCTGGCGACCCTCCAGACGGACGCCGGCGACATCACGATTCACTTCCTGCACGACAAGGCCCCCAGGCACGTCGAGAATTTCATCGACCTGGCTGCCAAAGGTTTCTACGACAACACCTTCTTCCATCGCGTGATCCCCGGCTTCATGGTCCAGGGCGGCGACCCGAACACGAAGGGCGCCGAAGACGCGGCGCACCGGTACGGGACCGGCGGCAACGTCGTCGGGGGCAAGGAAGTCCGCCTGAAATCGGAGTTCAACGACACGTCGCACAAACGGGGCATCGTCTCGATGGCGCGATCCCAGGATCCCAACTCCGCCTCGTCGCAGTTCTTCATCGTCGTGAAGGACTCCACGTTTCTCGACAACCAGTACACGGCGTTCGGGGAAGTCGTGACCGGGATGGACGTCGTCGACAAGATCGTGGCCGCTCCCCGCAACGGGAGCGACCTTCCCAACCAGCCGACGCGCATCAAGAAGATCCTGCTCACGCAGGCGAAGGGCTGAGGCGCTGGCCGCCTCACGGAGAAGGGTTGAGGCGCTGAACGCCTCACGGAGAATGGTTGAGGCGCTGAACGCCTTCGTCCGGGAGGCGCCGGTGCGCCGGCTCTTCCCGGCGCGCCGCCCTGGTTTTCCGGTTCTTCTCGATCCCCGGTGATCGTTCCCGCCGTTCTGCCCCCCGAGTTCTCTCAGCTCTCGGCTCTCGCGGCGCGCACGCATCACGAGCCGATCTCATGCGAGATCCTTCCGGGAGACGTCGGCAGGCGCCGCTACGTGCGCCTCGTCCTTCGCGACAACCGGTCCGTGCTCGGAGTCGTCTATCCCCAGGAGGAAGCCGATTCCCGCCGGCGTTGGTCGGCCGCTCGCGCCGCGCTGCGCGACAGGATCCGCGTCCCTCTCCTGATCGCGGACGATCAGGCCGGCAACCAGATCGTGGAGGATTTCGGCAGGATGGACCTCGCGACCCGTTTCCTCGAGAGCCCGGCCGACCGCGGAACATGGCTCGCAAAAGCCGTCGCGGCCGGATCCGCGTTCGCCGGGATGGACGATCCGAAGATCAACCCGCCCTTCGACGCCGTTCTCTTCCGCCGGGAGCTCGACCTGGCCCGGGAGGCGGTCTTCGACCTGTACCTGAAGGAGCCCCTGTCCCCGGACGAGCGAGCCGTTCACGACCGCTGGGCGGAGTGTCTCGCGCAGGAAATCGCGGCCCATCCGCTCGCGCTCTGCCACCGCGACTTTCACGGCAACAATCTTTTTCCGTTCGACTCCGAAGTGGCGGCGATCGATTTTCAGGACATGCGGTCCGGCCCGGACTCCTATGACCTCGCGTCCCTTCTCTGGGAGAGGACGACGCTCGACTGGATGACGGCGGAGGCGGCCGAGGAAGCCATCGAGCGGTTCGTCCGGGCGCGGGGCATCCAGCGCGGGCCGTTCCGGCGCCGTTTCGACCGGGTTCTCCTCCAGCGGGCCTGGAAAGTGTGCGGAACGTTCGCGAGGGCGGTCGCGCAGGGCCGCGGCGAAGCCTACCGGCATTACCTGCCGGGAGAGATCGCGCTGGTGGGCCGGCTCCTCTCGGATAACCCGGAAGATGCGGCTTTTGCGGCCCTTTTCGAGGCCCGGCTGTCGCCTCTGCTAAGCTGACGATCCGTCCTGCGAAGGAGAACCATCGATGTTTGGCTCACTCGGCGTTCCCGAACTTCTGATCATCCTGCTGATCGTGATCATCATCTTCGGAGCAAACAAACTGCCCCAGCTCGGCCGCGGAATCGGCCAGGGCATGAGGAACTTCAAGGACTCCATCAAAGACGGCGGCGTGGACGACACGAAGCCGACCCCCCCAAAGTAACCGTCGCC
>JALYUA010000061.1 GCA_030854005.1 Acidobacteriota bacterium | reverse complement strand
CTCCCCCGGCGCGCGGGGAGAGGGAGAGAGCAGAGAGAGTGCGGCGGACTGCTTCTTGCACTCGACTTCGAGCCCGTATCGACAAGATCAAAATCAAATGGAGACCACGCATGAAGAATGAGAACGGGAACGGCGGCAACGGCGCCAACCCTAAATCGCGTCAGCTCAAGTTCCATACCGAGGATCCGCTCGGAAAGGTCCTGACGACCAATCAGGGCGTGCCGCTCGAGAACGATCAGGACACGCTCAAGGGAGGAGACCGCGGACCTTCGCTCCTCGAGGACTTTCACTTCCGCGAAAAGATCACCCACTTCGACCATGAGCGGATCCCCGAGCGGGTCGTGCACGCCCGCGGGTCCGCGGCGCACGGCTACTTCCAGGTTTACGAAGGGATTCCGGAGCTCACCCGCGCGGCCTTTCTCCAGGACCCCGGCGTCAAGACCCCGGTGTTCGTGAGGTTCTCGACCGTCGCCGGGTCCCGCGGCTCGACCGATCTCGCGCGGGACGTCCGGGGTTTTGCCACCAAGTTCTACACGACCGACGGGAACTTCGACCTCGTCGGCAACAACATCCCGGTTTTCTTCATCCAGGACGCGATCAAGTTTCCGGACCTGATCCACGCGGTCAAACCCGAGCCCGACCACCACATGCCGCAGGCCGCGTCGGCGCACGACACGTTCTGGGACTTCATCTCGCTGATGCCCGAATCGATGCACATGATCATGTGGGTGATGTCCGATCGGGCGATTCCCCGCAGTTACCGGATGATGGAAGGGTTCGGGGTGCACACGTTCCGGTTCGTGAACGCGCAGGGCAAGTCCCGGTTCGTCAAGTTCCACTGGAAACCCCTGCTCGGCATGCATTCGGTGGCCTGGGATGAGGCGCAGAAGATCTCGGGCAAGGACCCGGACTTTCATCGCCGCGACCTCTGGGAGGCGATCGAGAGCGGCAACTTCCCGCAGTGGGAGATGGGCGTCCAGATCGTCGAGGAGAAGGACGAGAACTCGTTCGACTTCGATCTTCTCGATGCGACCAAGCTCATCCCCGAGGAGCTGGTCCCCGTCCAGCGGATCGGCCGCTTGACGCTCGACCGCAACCCGGACAACTTCTTCGCCGAGACCGAGCAGGTCGCGTTTCACATCGGAAACGTCGTGCCGGGGATCGACTTCACGAACGACCCCCTGCTCCAGGGGCGGTTGTTCTCGTATACCGACACGCAGCTGATCCGCCTCGGCGGACCCAACTTCCACGAGATCCCGATCAACCGTCCGATCTCGCCGGTCGACAACAACCAGCGCGACGGCTTCATGCGGCAGACGATCGACCGATCGAAGTCCTCCTACCACCCCAACACGACGGGCGGCGGGTGCCCGGTCCAGGCCGGGGCCCTCGCCGGCGGCTTCGTGAACTTTCCGGAAAGGCTCGCGGGGAACAAGATCCGCGCGCGTTCCGAGAAATTCTTCGACCACTTCAGCCAGGCAAGACTCTTCTTCAACAGCCAGTCAGAGCCGGAGAAGGATCACATCGTCGAGGCGCTCCGGTTCGAGCTCGGCAAGGTCAAGCGAAAGCCGATCCGCGAACGGATGGTGGGGATGCTGGGACTCGTGGATCGCGGGCTCGCCGGGCGGGTGGCGGAGGGGCTCGGGATGACGCAGATCCCCCTGGTGGATCCGCCGATCAACCACAGCTTTTCGGCCGACGCCGCGCCGGGAAGCCGGGAGCCGAAGATCGAGGACGGCAACGGAGCGGTGTCACCGGCCTTGAGCATGGCCAACACCATCAAGGACTCGATCCGGACCCGGAAGGTCGCAATCCTGGCCGCCGACGGCGTGGACGATCTCTCGCTCTCTTCGATGATGCAGGCGCTCGACGCGCTGGGGGCCCAGGGAAAGATCGTCGCGCCGAGGCTCGGGTATCTCAAGGGCGCTGACGGATCCGATTTCTTCGTCGAGTTCAGCCTTCTGACGGCCGCCTCCGTGCTGTTCGACGCGGTGTACGTGCCCGGCGGGGCCGAGAGCGTGCAGGCCCTGGCGGCCGAGCGCGACGCCGTCGACTTCGTGTCGGAAGCCTTCCGGCACTGCAAGACGATCGGAGCGACAGGGGAGGGCATCGGCCTCGTCGCCGCCGTGCCGGGACTCGAGGGGCTCGATGGGGGCGGCGAAAAGGGAAACGGCAAGGGCGAGGTCGAAGGGGTGCTGACGGCGCCCGACGGCCGGCCGGACTTTCTAAAGAGCTTCACCGCCGCGGTGGCAATGCACCGGCACTGGACGCGCGCCGGGAAGAACAAGACGGTGCCGCCCGCGGACGGCGAGGAGACGCGAGGGCGGCAGGCGCCGATGTAAGAGGCAGGCTGCCCGTTCCGCTCGCGGCCAGTCTCAACCTCCTCCCTCTGCCCGCGCTCGGGGGAGGGTTGGAGTGACGGGCATCTGCTCTGTCGCAGAACCAGACTCCGTGCGCCTCGATTGCAGGGACGAGCGGGCTGAGAGAGGGTTCGGGTTCCGCGGCGGGTGACGATCCGGAGTGGAGGAGCCACCCCTCACTTTCCCTCTCCCCGCGCCCGGGGAGAGGGTCTTCAGTTGGGCTCGAGGGGAGCGTGGTTTTTAGCCGCGCTAGGCCTAGACGCTCCGGCGGCGGGCCTTCTCCCCTCCGTTGCCGCGGCCCATCGGCTTCGACTTGCCAGCGGACTTCGGCGGGCTGGTTTTGTCCCGGCTCGTGTCCTTGCCTTTGCGCTCCTGCATGACCTGGGCTTCTTCCATCGCGCTCTTGACGTCGCGCTCTTCCTCGGGCGGAGGAAGGACGGCGGGAAGGCCGAGCGAGTCGAGCCACAGCTCCCGGGCCCATCCCTGCGTGTGGTACAGGTGCTCGTCCTCCTCGTCCTCCACGGCGTCGTAGGCCTCGGTCAGCACCTGCCTGGCGTTGGCGGGCGCCTTCTTCGCGACCTCGCCGATCAGTTCCCAGTTCATGTGATCCTTGGTTTCCGCGTCGACGACGCACTCGGCGGCGACGAGCTGCGCGGCGGCGAGGGACGGTCCGCCGCTCAGGGCCTTCTCCATCGCGGCCACGAGGCTCTGGCCCTTCTCGCGGACGATCCGGCGGCCGGCGGTCTGCTTCTCCGGGTCCATGCCGAGCTTCTCGCAGACGTTCATCAGGACGAGGACGTGCTCCTGAGTCTGCCTTCCGTACTTCTGCCACTCCTTCTTGAGGTCCGCGTTCTGCGCGCACGCGACGGCGCTGCGGTACACCTGGACCCCTCCGAGCTCCGTCTCGAGCGCCTGATAGATCAGCTCTTCGATCTGGGACTTGTTCATTCGATCTCCTTGGATGCTTGTTTCAGGACTCGGAGAACGTGCAACTTCCGTTCCGGCGAAGCCGGACGGTTACTCGACCCGGAACGTCTTCGTCGACGCGGCGCCTCCGCTGTCGATCGAGACGTCCAGCTTGTAGCCTCCCCGGGGCCAGCCGCCCGGCTTCTGAACGGAGAACTCGGTCACCGCCGGTCCGCTCGAGGAGATGGTCTTCTGGTCGTTGCGGATGACCTGGCCATCCTGGAACGTCCATCTGGCGAAGATCGTGGCGGGCTTGCCTCCGCCATCGGTCGACACGGACGCGAAGATGGTGTCGTTTGGGGCGAAGCGGTCCGTCGGACTCGGGACCTTGCGGTCGGGACCGACTGACTTACCGAGGGAGACGTCCGTGACGTGGATGGTCGCGGGCGCCGCTTCCGTCGCCGCGCCGGATGCGGGAGCCGAGGCGCCCGTCGCGGCTGGCGCCGCCTGGCCGTTCCCCGCCCGTCCCGCATCGTCGCCTTTCCTGCAGGCGACGAGGGCCAGCGCGCCCAGGAAGAGGGCGCCGGCCAGGCGGCGGAACCCGTCGAGCGGGCCGGCCCTCATTCGGGGATCCTCAGCCGCCATCCGGGCTGGATGAGGTCGGGGTTCTGGATGACGTCCCGGTTCTCCTGGTAGATACGCTTCCACGCCGCAGCGTCGCCGTAGAACCTTTTTGCGATCTTCGAAAGGCTGTCCCCGCTCTCGACGATGTACATCCGGAGCGTCTTCTGCTTCTCGAGCTCGGAGGCGGCGGAACCTGCCGGGGCCGCGCCGGGAGCCGTCGACGAGCTTCCGGACAGAACGTCGGAAAAATCGGGTCTCTTCGAATCGTTTTCCATTTCATCCTCCTGTGGCGGGCTCTCGGACGGTGGTGTCGCTCTTCCTGAAATGCGGATTTCGGCAGGCGCGATCTAAAGAAAAAGGCGGGGGCGAACCCCCGCCTTTCCAGAACTGATCTGTTTCTTACGAACGGGGCATCAGGGGAACGTTGCCCGTGGTCGTCTTGACGGTCGTCGTCGTCGTCTTGGTCGGCTGGGTCGCGATCGAGCCCGTGTCCGTGCGCTCGTAGATCGAGACGCGCTGGCCGGTGCGGCGCCGCATCGTGCGGCGGACGATGAAGATCAGGCCGATGAGAAGGACCGCGCCGAGGACCCAGCCGGCCACCGAGGACTTGTTGGTCGTCGTCGTGGTTTCCGTTTGCTGGACCTGGTTGTCGGCGGCGGCGGGAGCCGGCGCCGGAGCGGAGTCGGCCGCCGGAACGGCAGGAGCCGTGGAAGCGGCAGCGCCCGTCGCCGGAGCACCGGTCGAAGGCGTGCTGCCCGAGCCGCTGCTCGGATCAGCCACCGCAACGCCGGCCGCCGCGCCCGTCGCGGCGTCCTTCGAATCAGACGGCTTCACGACTGCCGTGTCCGTCGACTTCGTGGTGGTCTTCCGGGTCGTCGCGGAAGGCTTCATAACCTTCTTCGTCGACTTCGTCGTCATCTTCTGCTCGGACGTCTGCGAGCTCTGGTCGACCGGCTCGACAGCCGGGGACGTGTCCGTCGACGAAGGCGGCGCGACCGAGGGAGCGCTCTGCGTCGAGGGGGCGGTCGCAGGCGGGTTCGCATTCGGATCGGGGTTCGTTTGCGGCTGCTGCTGGGTCTGCGGCTGCTGCTGCGGTTGTGACTGCGGCTGGTTCTCCTGGGCAGACGCGATGCCAATGGTGCCTGCGACGAAAATCACGGCTAAGAGGACTCGAGTGGCTGAACGCATGTTGTCTCCTTCCTTCGGGTATGAGACTCGCGAAGATCGGAGTCTCGACTTTTAAACGGCGTCGTCTTCGGGCCGTCTGTGCCCCGGGTCATCGGCCCGCGCACACCGGAGTGAGGAGCAGTTTCTGTGCCATGAGGACGGGTTTTATTCCCGCCGAAATCGCTCAAAAAAGCGGCAGTTTCAGGGGTGGTCTTTCGACGTCCGTTCTTCGCGATCGGACGCGATCGCCGACATTTCGCGCTCGATGAATCGCCGCTCCGCGTCGTTGGTCGCGAGCTCGCGGGCGCGCTCCCATGCGGCGGCCGATTCGGCATCGCGTCCGAGCCGCGCCAGAAATCGCGCGCGGGCCGCGGGGAGAAGGTGATACGTCGCGAGCTCGCCGCGCGCTTCGAGATCGTCGAGCAGCCGGAGACCTTCGTGAGCGCCATACGCCTCCCCGACCGCCGCCGCGCGGTTCAACTCGATCACGGGGCTCGGGTATCGCGCACGCATTTCGTTGTAGAGCTGGACGATCTGGGGCCAGTCCGTGTCCGCCGCGCGCGGCGCCTCCGCGTGGAGCGCGGCGATGGCCGCCTGCAGCGCGTAGGATCCCGCGCCAGCCTCGCGAAGCGCGGTCTCGGTGATCGCGATTCCTTCGCGGATCTTCTCGCGATCCCAGAGGCCGCGGTCCTGGAGCCCGAGGCGGATCAGGTCGCCGTCTGAGGAGACGCGGGCCGCGCGGCGCGCGTCGTGAAGAAGCATCAGCGCGAGAAGCGCCCGCGCCGGCGGATGCGCCGGCATCAATTCCGCGACGATCCTCGCGAGTCGGATCGCTTCAGCGCACAGGTCGCCGCGGACGAGCTCCGGTCCGGACGTGGCCGTGTAGCCTTCGTTGAAGATGAGGTAGAGCGTGGCGAGCACGGCGTCCAGCCGCTCTTCCAGCTGGTCGGCGGGCGGGACGCTGTACGGGATGCGGGCGGCGCGGATCTTCTGCTTCGCGCGAACCAGGCGCTGCGCCATCGCCGGAACCGGCAGGAGAAAGGCGCGGGCGATCTCCTCCGTCGTCAACCCGCCCAGCGTGCGAAGAGTCAGGGCGACCTGGGACTCGAGAGCGAGCGCGGGATGACAGCACGTGAAGATCAGGCGCAGCCGGTCGTCGCCGACGCGGTGATCCTCGAGCTCCGCGGGACCGGCGGATGGAATTTCCGCGGCCGAGGCCCAGCGCGACAGCTCCTCCTGCTTCTCGCGGAAACGGATGTCTCGCCTCAGACGGTCGATCGCCTTGTGCCGCGCGGTCGAGACGAGCCACGCGCGGGGGTTGTCGGGAAGCGCGTGTCCGGGCCACTGCTCGAGCGCGGCCGCAAAGGCGTCGTGCATCACCTCCTCCGCCAGGTCGAAGTCGCCGACCAGCCGGATGAGCGTCGCGAGGATGCGGCCGGATTCCTCGCGGTAGATGCGCTCGATGGAGAGGGGGGAGGAGTCGAGCATGAGAATGGGCGGGGGAGGGGGCGGGAGGAGAAGTGGGTCGCCTCTCCTCGTGTCTCCCGCCTCCCGCCTGCCGCCTCCCGCCTGCCGCCTACCTTGCCTTCACGCTCCCACGTTCATCACGGGCCGGATCTCCACCGCGCCCATGCGGGAGCCCGGGATCCGGGCGGCGATCCCGGCGGCCTCGTCGAGATCCTTCGCCTCGACGATGTAGAAGCCGCCGAGCTGCTCCCGGGTCTCCGCGAACGGACCGTCGGTCGTCAGGGGCTTCCCGTTGCGGACCCGCACCGTCGTCGCGGTCGAGACGGGCTGGAGCGCATCGCCCGAGACCATGTGGCCGCTCTTGCGGATGTCTTCGGTGAACGTCATGTATTCGTGGAACAGCTTCCCGCGCTCTTCCTCGGAAAGCCCCGCCCAGTCGGCCTCTTTGTCGTAGATCAGCAGCATGTAACGCATGGTGATTTCTCCTTTGACAGTCAGTCGAACGGCGGAGCCGGAATCGACAGCCGGGGAGATGATTTTTGCCTGGCGCCTCCCGCCCCCGCCTAACGCCTTCGGCCTACCGCCTTCCGGCTATCAGGGCGGCTGACCTGGAGGACGGTGCCGTCGATCAGCGAATCGGGCGGGCTGTCGATCACGAGCGCGCCGGGCGCCAGCCCGGAGGTGACTTCCACGCGGTTTCCGTAGTCGCGCCCGATCGTCACCGGAATCAGGGCGGCGCGGTTCCCCTGGACGACCGTCGCCACGCGCGGCCCCTCCGAACGGAACATCAGAGCGCTCACAGGAAGGAGGAGTGTGGGCGCGCCCCCGGCGAGCTTCAGATGGACCTGCACCGAAGCGCCCGGAAGGATGGTCCCGTCCCGGTTCTCGAGGTCGATCTCGACCAGCATCGTGCGCGTCGCCGGGTCGATCGCATTGGAGTTGCGGACGATCTTTCCCGGGAGGCGCACGCCCGGCCGCTCGGCGAGGTCGACGTCGACCGGGAGGCCCGGCGTGGCGGCCGCGGAGCCGGTCTGCGGCACTCCGACGAAGACGCGCAGCCGGTCGAGCGTGGCGATGTGAAAGAGCTCGCGGCCGGATCCGCCGCTGCCGGCGTCCACGAGCTGCCCGATGTTGGCGTTTCGAGCGGTGATGACCCCGTCGAAGGGGGCCTCGATCTTCTCGAAGCCGACCATCTGCTGAAGGCGCCGGACGTTTGCCCTCGACGACTCGGTGGCCGCATGCCGGGCGGCCAGGCTTCCGGCGGCGTTGTCAGCCTCCTGCTTCGAGACGGAGTCCGTCTTCGCGAGCTCCGAGTACCGGTCTCCGGTGACTCTCGCCAGTTGCTCGTTCGCCTCGGCCGACGCGAGGTCCGCCTTCGCCTGCTGGAGCTGCTGCTCGATCTCGGGCGAATCGATCTCGGCGAGGAGCTGGCCCTTCCGCACGCGAGCTCCGATGTCCGCGTACCATTTCTTGAGGTACCCGTTGGTGCGTGCATAGATCGGAGCGTCGGTGAACGCCTGAGCCGTCCCGGGAAGGAGGAATTCCTGCAACGGGGCGCCGCGCTCGGGCTCGAAGACGGAAACGATCGGAGCCGCGGTCTTCTTCGTGTCGTCCTCGAGAGTGTTCCGCGAGTGAACCCGGGTCGCGATGCCGAAACCGGCGACGATCAGCGCCGCCGCTCCGATCGCGAGGATCGCGCCGCGGGCGCGGCGGGGGGAGACCCGGGGCGGCGGCCCGTCCGGGACGTCCAGGGTGACGTGGTCGGGCGCGGGAGCCGCGACGGGACGCTCGCGCGCGTCAGCCACGGACCGTGGCCTCCGGGGACGGCGCTCCCGCGCGCGCGACCCTCCGCCCGTGGAGGAGGCTGAAGAAGGCCGGCACGAAGAAGAGGGTCGCCACCGTGGCGAGCAGCAGCCCGCCGATCACCGCGCGGCCGAGCGGCGCGTTCTGCTCGCCGCCCTCGCCCCATCCCAGACCCATGGGCACCATGCCGATGATCATGGCGAGGGCCGTCATCAGCACGGGACGGAACCGGGTGAACCCCGCGTTCAACGCCGCGTCGAGCGCGTTCCGGCCCTCTTCCATCTGCTCCTTGGCGAAACTCACGACCAGGATGCTGTTCGCGGTCGCCACGCCCATGCACATGATCGAGCCCGTCAGGGCCGGAACGCTCATGGTGGTGTGCAACACGAAGAGCATCCACACAATGCCCGCGATCGCGGCCGGCAGCGCCGAGATGATGATGAAGGGGTCGAGCCAGGACTGGAAGTTCACGACGATCAGCAGGTAGACGAGGACGATCGAGAACAGGAGCCCGGCCAGGAGGCCGTTGAACGACGTCCGCATCGTCTCGGCCTGCCCCCGCACGACGATCTCGGAGCCGCGAGGCAGATCCTTCTTCGCCGCCTCGACGATTTTCTTGACGGGTCTCGCCACGCTGCCGAGGTCCGTGCGTCCGACCGCGCCGTAGATGTCGATCACCGGCTGCGCGTTGTAGTGGGAAATGCTGCCGAGCTGCGAGCCGCGCGTGATCGTCGCGAGATTGCCCATGATCTGAGCCGCCCGGCCGGCCGAGCTGCTGATGGGGATATTGCCGAGATCCGCGAGCGAGCTGATGCGGTACTGCGGGGACTGCACCGCGACCGTGTAGCTGACTCCGCTCTTGGGATCCAGCCAGAAAGTCGGCGACGTCTGGGAGCTGCCGGAGAGCGCAACGAGCAGGTTCGCGGCGACGTCCCGTTGTGAGTAGCCGACCTCCTGCGCCCGCACCCGGTCGACCGACATGAAGAGCCGCGGCGCGTCGAACGGCTGCTGGATCCGCAGGTCGACGAGCCCGGGGACGTATCGGATCTTCTCCATGAGGCGCTCGGCGAAGACGCGGTTCGCGTCGATGTTGCGACCGATCACCTGGATGTCGATCGGCGCCGGGAGTCCGAAGTTCAGGATCTGGCTGACGATGTCGACGGGCAGAAAATAGAACGTGACACCGGGGAAGGCGTGCGTGAGCTTCGCGCGCAGCTCCTGGATCACCTGCTCCGTCGGGCGGTGCTTTTCCTTCAACGACACGAGGATGTCGGCGTCCGCCGGACCGACAGGGGCGGAGTTGCTGTAGGAGAGATTCAACCCGCTGTAGGGGACTCCGATGTTGTCGATCAACGTCCCCATTTCCTTCCGGCCGATGACCTGGCGGATGACGTCGTCGACCTGGTCGCAGAGGCGGGCGGTCTCCTCGATCCGGGTGCCCGTGCGCGCCCGCAGGTGAAGCTTCAGCTGTCCCGCGTCCACGGCCGGAAAGAAATCCTGGCCGAGCCAGGGCGTCAGGAGCCCGACGGACGCGGCGCACGCCACGAAGAAGGCGAGCAGGAAGCCTTTGCGGTGCTCGAGGCAGAGAGCGAGGAGCCCTCGGTAGCCGTTGCGGAGGCGCTCGAACTTCTCTTCGAATCCTCTCTGCAGGCGCGCGAAGACGTTGGATCCTCTGGCGTGCTGCACGCCGGGCGCGTGCGACTTCAGCAGGTACTTGGCCATGGTGGGGACGAGGGTCCGCGACAGGAAGTAAGACGCGAGCATGGCGAACACGACCGCTTCCGCGAGAGGCACGAAGAGATAGCGCGCGACCCCGGTCAGGAAGAACATCGGCACGAAGACGATGCAGATGGCGAGCGTCGAGACGAAGGCGGGAATCGCGATCTGCGAGGCCCCGTCGAGGATCGCCTGCTCGGTCGGCTTTCCCTGTTCCAGGTTGCGGTTGATGTTCTCGATTTCCACGGTCGCGTCGTCGACGAGGATCCCGACCGCGAGCGCGAGGCCGCCGAGCGTCATGATGTTGATGGTCTCCCCGAGCGCCGCCATCAGGAGGATCGAGCACAGGATCGAGAGCGGGATCGACACCGCGATGATCACCGTGCTGCGCCAGCTCCCCAGGAAGATCAGGATCATCAGGCCGGTCAGGCAGGCCGCGATGATCGCCTCGCGCACGACGCCGTTGATGGACGCGCGCACGAAGAGCGACTGATCGTTCAACGGAGTGACCTTGAGCTCCGGCGGGAGGCCGCTCGCGATCTTCGGAAGCTCCTCGCGAACCTTCGAGATGATGTCCAGCGTCGACGCCGTTCCGGTCTTCATGATCGTCAGAAGCGAGGCGCGCTGGCCCGCGACCCGGACGATATTGGTCTGGGGCGGGTATCCGTCGCGAACCTGCGCGACGTCGCGGATGAAGATGGTGGATCCTCCGGCGCTCCTGATCGGGATCTCGTTTAGTCCCTGGATGCTGGTCGGGCTGCTGTTCATCTCGACCGCGTACTCGAAGTTCCCGATCTTGGACGTCCCGGACGGCAGGATCAGATTCTGCGCGCTGATCGCGTTGACGACGTCGGTCGGGGCGAGCCCTTTCGCCTGCAGGGCGGGCAGGTCGAGGTCGATCTGGATCTGCCGCTGCTTGCCGCCGTAAGGAAAGGGAATCGCGGCCCCCTGGACGGTCGCGAGTTGCGTGCGGATGTAGTTGTTGCCGAAGTCGAAGAGCTGCTGCTCCGAAAGTCCCGCGCCGGACAGGGCCAGCTGCAGGACTGGAACGCTCGAGGCGTTGTAGGTGATGATGAAAGGCGGGTTCGTGCCGGGCGGCATCGAGCGCACGGACGTCTGGGAGAACGCGGTCACCTGGGCGACCGCGGCGTCGATGCGGGCTCGCGGGCGGAAGAAGATCTTGATGACCGAGATTCCCGAGAGCGTCTGGGACTCGATGTGCTCGATGTCGTTGACGGTCGTCGTCAAACCGCGCTCGTAACCCGACACGATCCGGTTGGACATCTCCGGGGCGGAAAGGCCCCCGTAGCTCCAGACGACGCTCACGACGGGGATGTTGATGTTCGGGAAGATGTCCGTCGGCGTCCTCAGGATGACGAGCGGCCCGAGGATGAGGATGACGAGCGCCAGCACGACGAACGTGTACGGGCGGCGCAGCGCTAGCCGGACGATCCACACGGGCCGGTCTCCTCCTCTATTCCGGGTCCGTGGACGATGGAAGCCCGACGTCGGCCCGGAAGCGGGATTCTAGCCGCAGGCGGGTCTGGCCGGCACCGACCGGGAACGGAGAACGGAGAACGGACGACTCACTTGATCCTCGCCTGGAAGATGCCGAGGAGCAGAAGGTACCCGCCGTAGGCGACGAGCCCGGCGCCGGCCAGCGCGAGGAGCGGAACGCCGTAGCGCATCTTCTCGATCACCTCGAGCGCGCCGCCGATGTCCCGGTAGGCCTTCGGATCGACGTCGCGCGCCGTGCGGATCAGGAACCAGCCGACGATCCCCGAGACCACGCCCCGCACCGCGTAGCCGACCCGGCCGATGCGGACGGCGGCGGCCGTCGCGCCCCGGAGGCGCTCGCGCGGGAGGCGCTGGGGGAGTCGCCCGGAGATTCCCTGCCACACCTGGACGGCTCCGATCACCATCACGACGGCGCCCGCGATCTCGAGAGCTCGCGGTCCCCAGCTCTGCGACAGGAGCCAGGCGAGCGCGGGCCGCGCGCCGACGCCGCGGCGATGAATCAGCAGCCTCACGGCGAGCCAGCCCATCAGCGCGTGCCCGATCCCGTCGAAGAACGCGACGATCCGCACGAAGAACGACCGGCCGGCGTCCGCGGCGTCCAGGATGCGCGCGACCGTGAAGGCGGCGAGACCGGCGGCGATGCCCATCAGGATCGTCGGTCCCTGCGGATGGAGAAGCAGCATCCGGAAAGCGGCGCCGAATCCCCGCGCGCGGATCCGCCCGCCATCGAACGCGATCAGGAACGCGAGCGCGCCGAGGGTGACGTACACCGCGCCCAGGGCGGCGTACCCGACCCTTATGAGGACGTCGCGGAGGGGACGCTTCGCCACGAGTTCGAGCCGGTCAGCCTTTCTTCCTCTTTTCGGCGCTCAGCGCCGGCCGAGGAACTCGGCGGTGTGGAGAGGGCGCGAGGCCGGCGGCGCCCATGTCCGCGCCTTCGCGCCGGCCGGAGGGGAAATGACGAAACGCTCGAGGAAGCTCGCCGTCGCCGCCGCGACCGCGTCCCATGCGGTGCGCGTCCACGCGTCGGCGTCGGTGACGGAGCCGAGGGTCGTTCCGCTCGCCGCCAGGACTCCCAGGCTCGAGAAGTGGACGTGGCGCATGTCGTCGACGCGCATGAGCCAGCGGTTCGAACGGGCGAGGGCCCGGATGGGCGCGAGGTCCGAGACCATGTAGCGGTCGCCGACCTCGTAGAGGTGGAGGATCGGCAGGGCCGCGGCCTCGCGGTCGTAACCGCGCGCGGTCTCGAGAGCTCCCTTGCCGGCGGCGCCGCCGATTCCGCCGTCGAGGCTGACGAGTGCCCCGGCGTCCGTGTCCCTCATCGCGAGCAAGAGCGCGGACCGGGCCCCGAAGCTGTGGCCCACGATGCCGTACCGTCCGCCGCGGACGTTGGGCTCCGCCCGCGCGGCGGAGAGGGCGAAGGCGAGGTCCGCCGCCTGGTCGAGGGCCTGGGCCGGAATCTCCTGCTCGCTCTTCATCCGGCCGCCGATTCGCGCCTGCGACGGCACGGTGGCGACGGCGAATCCGCGCGAGGCGAGGTGCTCGGCGAGGAAGGCCTGGTCGTGGGCGGAGTGATCGTTGCCCTGCGCAATCAGCACGAGCGGGGCGCGCCCGGGAATCGGAGCGGCGTCGCGCGCCGCGTGCATGCGGGTCGCGAGAAGGGCGTCGGCCTCGGGCGTCGGCACGCTGGCGGAGGCGAGAAAGGCGCGGTACTGCCCCAGTGCCTGCTCCTCCGATGCCGTGTTCGACGGGGAGAAGGACGCGTCCCGGGCGGACAGCACGTAGTAATCGCGGTACGTGAGCTGCGGAGACGCGGAGGCGGAGGGGTACCAGAACGCGATCTGAATCGGCCGTCCTCTGGGGAACTGCGGCGAGGTTCGCGCCGTATCCAGGCGCTCGATGACTCGAAACCCGACGAGGTGCGAAGCGGAGCCGGAACCCGGAGCCGCGACGGTCGGCGCCGCGGCGGCCATGACGACGGCGGCGAGGAGAAAAAGGTTGCGCATCCGGCGCAGTGTAACGGCGCTTTGTCGCGGACGGCAGAAACCGGCGTCGATGTCCTCGCGGTCGAAGCGAGCGCGGATGCGATAATTCGCGCGAGCCCCATG
>JALYUA010000036.1 GCA_030854005.1 Acidobacteriota bacterium | reverse complement strand
ATCACCCGCGTGACGGTGCAGGAGGTGCTCCGGTCCGGCATTGCCGCCGGTGCGGACCGGGTGATCGCGCGCCTCGCGCTGCGCGGGCTCGACCGCGTTTGGGTCCACGTCGACCTCGACGTCCTCGACCTCGCGTCGCTCCCGGCCGTCGATTCACCCGGAACTCCGGGATTCTCGTACGCACAGCTCTCGGCGCTCCTTCGAGCCCTCCTGCGCTCCGGCCGGATTGCGGGCGTCGACATCGCGATCTACGATCCGAGCCTGGACCCGACGAGACGGTATGCCCGGAAGATCGTGGCGTGCATGGCGGACGTGTTCCGCCCGGGGGGAATATGAGACAAAACGTGAAACGAGCTCCGATGGCGCGGACCGGCATCGCCGCCATGACGCTCCTCGCGCTTTCGATACCGGCCAGCCCGCTTCCCGCGGCGGACGTCCGGCCCTGGAAGCCCGCCGGCATCTCGAGTCCCCTCTTCGAGTCTCATGCGGCGTTCGATCCCCGCACCCGCGATCTCTACTTCGTCCGCAGCTCCAGGAAATTCTCGGGCTGGCGCATTCTCGTCAGCCGCTGCGGGCCCGGCGGCTGGGAGGCGCCCAGGCCTCCCGTTTTCGCGGGCGACGGCGTCGAGGCGGACCCGTTCTTCACTCCGGACGGTCGAAGCCTCTATTTCATCTCCACGCGCTCCCAGGGCGCGGCCCCGAAGAAGAACCTCGACGTCTGGAAGGTCGATCGCGACGCAAGCGGCGCCTGGGGAGCGCCCCGCCGCCTTCCGGAACCGGTCAACTCTGCGGGCAACGAATGGTTCCCCCGGCCGGCGCCGGATGGCTGGCTCTATTTCGGGTCGGACCGTCCGGGCGGCATCGGGCGCACCGACATCTGGCGGGCGCGCGAACGACAGCCGGGAAAGTGGGACGTCGAGAACCTGGGACCGGCGATCAACACCGCCGGCGACGAGTACGAGCCTCTGCCCTCCCCCGACGGGTCGCGCATGATCGTCATGGCGGAAGGGGGGCTTTACGAAACCCGCCGGACCGCTCAGGGCTGGTCGCCGCGCATCAAGCTCGGCCCGGAGGTCAACGTCAACGGCACGGAGATCGGCGCCACGTTCTCTCCGAGCGGCCGATCGATTCTGTTCTCCCGGGACACGGGAAATCCCCTTTCGGGCGAGTTCTTTCTCCTTCGGGAGGGCGCGGCGGAAGACTGGCCGCCCGCTTGTCCCCGCTGACGCGGTGACGGACGCCTCGGCGGCGGGTGACGGTTTGCCGGCGGCGGGTTTCTCTGTGCCGCTACCAGGCCGGGCGCGACCCGTCACCCCGGCTCTCTCCCCGGGCCCGGGGAGAAGAGAAAGCGCATTCAGGCCGCGTGTCAGCAGGAGGAGGCCATGACGCCCGACGCTCGTCGGTCGCCTCTGTCTCCTCGAAAGGACGCCTGCCAGGGAGGGAATGTCGGCGCTGGCGGGCGGCAGAATGGCGCGGAAGGGTTTATTGTTCTCATCAACACCATGAAACGAAACCTCGCCTTCCTCGCGATTCTGTTTCTCGGCTCCGTCCCCGCATTCGCCGAGACGCGGCCTCCGCAGACGGCCACGAAGCCCGCCGAGCGGTTCGACAATCCCCTTCTGCAGGATGTCGTCCAGATGACCCGGGCGGAGCTTCCCGAGGCGAGCATCCTGGCGTTCGTGCGGGCGCGGCGGTCCCGCCTCGACGTCGACGTGACGGCGGCCGATCTCATCCGGCTGCACCGCGCCGGCGTGAGCGACCACGTGATCGCGTACATCGCGCGCATCACCGGGATCGAGGACCGCTCCTCGCGTGCCGACCGAGATCGCAGCCGTTATCGCGACCGGGACAGGGACCGCGACCATGACAGAGACAGAGACCGTGATCGCGACCGGGACTACGACCGCGACCGGGATCGCAGCGACGCCGACGGAGACGCCGACGGCGTGGTCGCGTACGACGGTCCGCGAGACAGAGACAGAGACAGGGACAGGGATGACGACGGAGACATCGAGGCGTATGGCCGGCCCTGGCGGTCCGTCTACGACTCGTGGCCGGGCTGGTGGGACTACCCGTACTGGTGGGGAGCCTCCCCCTGGTGGGGATCGGAGATCATCTTCCGGGGCGGCGGCCGGTTTCACGGAGGCCGCGGACGGGACCACAGCTGGCGCGACGACGGGGACCGGGGACATCGCAGCGGGGGCTCCTCGAGCGACGGCGCGAGCCGGGGCTGGGGCGGAAGCCGAGGCGGCGGATCGCGCGGAGGCGGATCGAACTGGGGCGGATCCCACAGCGGCGGCTCCCACGGCGGCGGCGGCCATCACGGAGGCGGCGGGCGGCACTGAGGAGCGGACCGGCGGAGAGAAAAGGGCGGGCGCGGGCCCGCCTTTTTTGTTGCCCGAAGAGCAAACTGCGAGCCCGCCGCGTGGAAGCGATCTTCCGCCGCGCCGGCGCGGGCTCAGCGGCGCAGCACCTTGACCATCTTCGACGTGTCCGATTCGAAGCCGAGAATCTCGTAGAGAGTTCGCGCGCGAACGTTTTTCTCGAACACGTTCAAGGTCAGAAGGCGGTGGCCGCGGGCACGGGACCACTCCTCTCCCGCCGCCATCAGCATCCGGCCGACCCCGCCGCCTTCGGCTCCCTCCGCGACGACGACGTCCGAGACGTGGCCGTGCGTCTCGCCGGTGAAGAAATCGGCCGCCTCGTGCACGTAGATGAATCCGACCGGCCGGCGGTGCTCATCTTCGGCAACGAGCACGATCCTGTCATCGCCGGGCGACTCGAAGGCCTGGCCGATCCATCCCGCCACCGCTGCGTCCATACGCTCCCGCGGGCGAAACGGCGGAGGGCCGAAGTCGTGGAGACGGGAGGAGAGCGGGAGGATCCAGGCGCGATCCTCTGAGGTGGCGGGGCGGATCGTGACGGGCGACATGGAGGGTTGAGGGTCGAGCGTTCATGCGGAGCCCGGGGTCCCGCCGCCGGACGCCGCGTCTACGACTGATCGATGCGAACCTGCGTGATGGCGCGGCGGCGGTCGGTCTGTCTCCGGTCGGCGCCGCTCCGGCGATCCTCGGCGGCCGGCGGGTCGAGAACCGCCTCGAGCTCGGCCAGGAGGTCGTTCGTCGGATCCTGGATCGAGCCCAGCGTCCAGGCCTCGAGCGCTTCCGTCGGCATTCCGACCACGGCGTTCAAGGCGGCGGCGATGCGGCGAGCCTCCTCGACCGACTGCACCGCCGCGACGGCTTCCCCGGTCCCATCGAAGACCGCCTTACCGATCGCGTACCACGGCTTGATGTCGCTCACGGTCGCGTGCCTGTCCTCTGCTCTGGCTTCCATTTATCTACTTCCATGGATGGCGTCGATGAATTTTGCCCAGACCGCGGCGTCGGCGGGAGATGCCTTCGTCGGGGGCCGGTAGTTCACGAGGATGACACGATCGTCAACCCCGTGTCCGAGGTAGAGCATGTAGACCTGCGCGCCCGCGCTCGTGCGGCCTCCGATGACCAGGCCCGGAAAGCCGCCGAAGGTCCGATGCGTGATCTTCGCGTCGGCCACGCCCGTGCCGGCGAGGTTCTTCACGAGATCGGGCTCGCCGGTGAACTTTACCGTCTTCGCGTCGAAGCGGAGGTTGCCCGCCAGGTGCATCCAGAAGACCCCGTTCGTCACCTTGTCGAAGTGCGCCCCCTTGGGGTCCGCCAGAGCGCGGCCGAGATCGTCCGAAGTCCCCCAGAAGCACCCGACCTGCGCCCCGCGTTTCGGGTTGCTGGCGACGAAGTCGGCGGGGAACGCGAACGTCAGCGGGATGGGAGGGATGTGGCCGCAGGTCGAGGTCGCGAAGTCCGCCGCCTTCCACGCCGTTTCCGGAGCGGTCCCGGCTGCGAGGACCGCCCAGGCGGCAACGAAGAGGAAGGAAGCGACAAAGGGCAGCGGGGACGCCCCGCGGTCCGTTCTGGGGAAACGCGGAAAGCGAAATCGCTTTTTGATGCGTTCTCTCCTTCGTTCCCGTTTCCCGTTTCCCGGCTTTCCGGCGGCCTAGCTGCAACCGCTCGTCGCGCCGCAGTTCATGCACTTGTAGCAGGCCGCGCTCCTCACCATGATGCTGCCGCACTCGTGGCAGGCGGGCGCGTCGGTGCTGGTCTCGAACGTGACGAGCGAGTTCTGGCTGCCGCCGGCCGCCGGAGGAGTGCTGCGGGCCGCGACGCTCTGGCCGGTCACAGGCGAGGGCGCTTGAGTGGGCATGGGCATGTCGCGCGAGATCACCCCGATCGCCTCCTTCTCCTCGGCGGAGAGGAACTTCGATCCCATCCACTTGAAGATGTAGTCGACCAGGGACTTCGCGATCGGAATCTCCGGGTTCTTCGTGAAGCCCGCCGGCTCGAAGCGCATGTGGGTGAACTTGTTCACGAGCGCCTCGAGCGGAACCCCGTACTGGAGCGTGAGGCTGATCGCGGTCGCGAACGCGTCCATCAGGCCCGAGATCGTCGAGCCCTCCTTCGACATCCGCAGGAAGATCTCGCCCGGCTTGCCGTCGTCGAAGAGCCCGACGGTGACGTAGCCCTCGTGGCCGGCCACGTTGAACTTGTGGGTGATCGAACGCCGCTCGTCCGGAAGCTTGTGGCGAAACGGTGTCGGCACGGGGGCGACCGCCTTGCCCACGTACTCGGGGGCGTCGGATCCTCCGAACTTCTGCGCGCCGCGCTTCTCGGGCGTCTTGCTGTCGGACATCGACGCCGACGTGTTGAGCGGCTGGGTCCGCTTGCATCCGTCGCGGTAGATCGCGATGGCCTTCAGGCCCTGCTTCCACCCCTCGGAATAGACGCCCGCGATCTCCTCCGGAGACGCGTCCGGAGGCAGGTTGACCGTCTTCGAGATCGCGCCCGAGAGAAAGGGCTGGACGGCGCCCATCATCTTGACGTGGCCCATGTAGTGGATCGACCGCGTCCCGTTCAGGGCGCGGAACGCGCAGTCGAAAACGGGCAGGTGCTCCGGCTTGAACCCGGGCGCGCCTTCGATGGTGCCCTTAGCGTCGACGAACTCGACGATCCGGTTCACCTCGTCCTCGGTGTACTTCAAGCGGCGCAGCGCGAGCGGCACGGTCTGGTTGACGATCTTGATGGTCCCGCCGCCGACGAGCTTCTTGTACTTGACGAGCGCGAGATCCGGCTCGACGCCCGTCGTGTCGCAATCCATCATGAATCCGATGGTCCCGGTCGGCGCGAGCACGGTGACCTGGCCGTTCTTGTACCCGTGCTGCTTGCCGCTCTCGACCGCCGCGTTCCACACCGCGCGCTGCGCCTTCAGGAGCTCGCTCGGCACGCCCTGCTTCGCCGGGATCTTGTCCGCCGCGTCCCGGTGCATCTCCATGACGTTCAAGAAAGCGTCGCGGTTGGGCTCGTAGCCCGCGAAGGGGCCGAGCTCCGCCGCCATGCGCGAGGACTGCAAGTACGCTTCTCCGCACATCATCGACGTGATCGCGGCGGCGTACGCCCGGCCTTCGTCGGAGTCGTACGCGTGCCCGGTCGCCATCAGCAGCGCGCCGAGGTTCGCGTACCCGAGTCCCAGCGGCCGGAACTTCTCGGAATTCTTGCCGATCGCCTCGGTCGGGTACGAGCAGTTGCTGACGAGCATCTCCTGCGCGGAGATCACGACGTCGCACGCGTGGCGGAAGCTCTCCACGTCGAAGGACGCATCCTCGTTGAAGAACTTCATGAGGTTCAGCGACGCCAGGTTGCAGGCCGAGTCGTCGACGAACATGTACTCGCTGCACGGGTTGGACGCGTTGATCCGGTGCGTGTTCTTGACCGGGTTCCACTTGTTGATCGTGGTGTCGTACTGCATGCCCGGGTCGCCGCACACCCACGCCGCCTCGGCGATCTTCGCCATGAGGTCGCGGGCCTTGTGCGTCGTGCAGGGCTGGCCGGTCAGGACTTCCTTCGTCTGCCAGGCGCCGTCGTCCTCTACGGCCTGCATGAATTCATCCGTCACGCGGATCGAGTGGTTCGCGTTCTGGTAGAAGATCGAGCCATACGCCTCGCCGTTGAACGAGCCGTCATATCCGGCATCGATCAGCGCCCACGCCTTCTTCTCCTCGTTCGCCTTCGAGAGGATGAAGTCCTCGATGTCCGGGTGGTCGATGTTCAGGATCACCATCTTCGCCGCGCGCCGCGTCTTGCCGCCCGACTTGATCGCGCCGGCGAACGAGTCGAACCCCTTCATGAACGACAGCGGGCCGGAGGCGGTCCCCCCCGCCGAGAGCCCTTCCCGCGAGCCCCGGATCGACGAGAGATTCGAGCCGGTTCCGGAGCCGTACTTGAACAGCATGCCTTCGGTCTTTGCGAGCGAGAGGATCGAGTCCATCGAATCGCCGCAGCTGTTGATGAAGCACGCGGAGCCCTGCGGTTTCGGCTCGATGCCGACGTTGAACCACACGGGCGAGTTGAACGAAGCCACCTGGTTGACCAGGATCGCGGTCAGCTCGTCGCGGAACACCTCGCGGTCGGCGGCGGTCCGGAAGTACCCATC
>JALYUA010000013.1 GCA_030854005.1 Acidobacteriota bacterium | reverse complement strand
GGCGAGACCTCCGCCACGGGCGTCGCCTTCACGCGGGATCCCTCGACCGGCGAGCGCCGGTTCTACGGCGAGTTTCTGCCGAACGCGCAGGGAGAGGACGTCGTGGCGGGGATCCGGACGCCCCGGCCGCTTTCGAGCGATGGGTCCGGAATCTCTCTCGAGGAGACGATGCCGGAGGCGTACGCGGAGCTCTTGCGGCTTCGCGACGTGCTCGAGAAGCGCTACCGCGACATGCAGGACCTGGAGTTCACGATCGAAGATCGCCGTCTCTATCTTCTGCAGACCCGCAATGGAAAGCGCACCGGTTTCGCCGCGGTCCGGATCGCGACGGAGATGGTCGACGAGGGACTGATCTCGGAGGACGAGGCGATCGCCCGCGTCGAATCCGAGCAGCTCGTGCAGCTCCTGGCGCCCGTCTTCACCGGGAAGGAAAAGGAAACCGCGGTCAAGTCCGGCCGCTATCTCGGGAAAGGGCTGCCCGCCGGTCCCGGAGCCGCGTGCGGCCAGATCGCCTTCACGGCCGACCGGGCCGTCGCCATGGCCGAAGCAGGCCATCCTGTCGTCCTCGTCCGCGAGGAAACCTCTCCCGAGGACATCGCCGGCATGCACGCGTCCGTCGGCATCCTGACGACGCGCGGCGGCATGACGTCGCACGCCGCGGTCGTCGCGCGCGGGATGGGGAAGACGTGCGTCGTGGGGGCCGGAGATCTCTCCGTCGACGCCGCGCACGGGCACATCCGCGCGCGCGGGCTCTCGGCCGGAGAAGGGGAGTGGCTCTCCGTCGACGGGACGACCGGCGAGGTGCTGCTCGGGAAGATCTCGACGCAGCCCTCCGAAGTCCTGCAGGTCGTTCTCGAGGGATCGGTCCCGATGGAAAAGTCTCCCGTCGCGATGGCGTTCACGCGGCTGCTCGCCTGGGCCGACTCCCGCCGCCGGCTCGGCGTCAGAGCGAACGCCGACACCCCGGCCGACGCGCGCGTGGCGCGTCTCTTCGGCGCGGAGGGCATCGGACTGTGCCGGACCGAGCACATGTTCTTCGAAGAGAAGCGGATCCTCGCAGTGCGGGAGATGATCCTCGCGGAGACTCCGGAGGGACGGCGCGAGGCGCTCGCGAAAATCCTCCCGATGCAGCGCGAGGACTTTCTCGGCATCTTCCGCGAGATGGGCGGACGGCCGGTGACGATCCGCCTTCTCGATCCGCCGCTTCACGAGTTCCTTCCCAAGGAGGACGAGGCCGTCCGAAAGACCGCCGAAGACCTCGGCGTCTCGCCGGACGCGGTCCGCGAGCGCGTCCACGCCCTCGCGGAGGTGAACCCGATGCTCGGGCATCGCGGCTGCCGGCTCGGGATCACGCATCCGGAAATCTACGAGACGCAGGTCTGCGCAATCTTCGAGGCCGCGGCGCAGGCCCTCGCGGAGGGCGTGCATCCCAATCCCGAGATCATGATTCCTCTCGTCGGCGCGCGAGGGGAGTTCGATCGCCTGAAAAAGCTGGTGGACGAGACGGCCCGACGGATCGCCGGCAACCGCGTGAATTATCGCGTCGGGACGATGATCGAGGTCCCGCGCGCCGCGCTGCGGGCGGGCCGGATCGCGTTGAATTGCGACTTCTTCTCTTTCGGCACGAACGACCTCACGCAGCTCACGTACGGCTACTCGCGCGACGACGCCGCGTCGTTTCTGCCGATCTACATCGCCGAAGGAATTCTGCCCGAGGATCCTTTCGTGAGCATCGATCAGTACGGCGTCGGAGAGCTCGTGTCGCTCGCCACACGCCGCGGACGCGAGGCCAAGCCGGGTTTGAAGATCGGCATCTGCGGGGAGCACGGCGGAGACCCGAGGTCGATCGAGTTCTTCCACACGGTCGGGCTCGACTACGTCTCGTGCTCGCCGTTCCGGGTCCCGGTCGCGCGGCTGGCCGCGGCCCGGTCCGCACTCGCCGGCGCAACAGCCGCATCGGCGACCGCGTAGAGAGAATCCCGTGCTCCCTTTCCCCGGGCCCGGGGAAAGGGCCGGGGCGAGGGGCGAGACCCGGGGAGAAAGTCCGTGACGGATAATCCGTCGATGAGCTTCTTACTTCTGGGTGTTCTCATGGCCGCGATGCCGCCGCCTTCCTTTCAGCCCGCCGATCTCGTTCTCGTCCACGCGAAGATCTGGACCGGCGATCCGTCACGGCCGGAGGCCTCGGCGCTGGCGGCGCGCGGGGGACGGATCGTCGCGGTGGGGACCGACGCCGAGATCGAGAAACTCCGCGGACCCTCGACGGCGGTCGTCGAAGGCGCCGGCCGGCGGGTCGTTCCGGGCTTCATCGACGCGCATACCCACATGGCGATGGGCGGCTTCAACCTTCTCGCGCTCGATCTTCGGAAGACGAACGACCCTCAGGAGTTCACGCGCCTCCTGGGAGAGTTCGCGAAAACGCGCCCCGCCGGGGTGTGGCTCACCGACGGCGCCTGGGACCACGAGCAGTGGACGCCGCCCCGCCTTCCGACCCGCGAGATGCTGGATCCGGCGACGGGCGATCATCCCACGTGCCTCTCCCGGCAGGACGGCCACATGTCCGTCTGCAACAGCCTCGCCTTGAAGCTCGCGAAAATCACGCGCGACACGCCGGACCCTCCCGGCGGGGTCATCGTCCGCGATGCCCGCGGAGAGCCCACCGGCGTCTTGAAGGACGCCGCGATGGATGCCGTCGGCGCGGTGCGGCCTTCGCGCACGGCGGCGGAGATGCTGGAGGCGTTCCGGACCGCGATGCGTCACGCGGCCTCGGTCGGCGTCACCTCGGTCCAGGACCTTCCGGGCGAGAGCGGGGATCTCGACGCCTGGGAGACGCTGCGGCGCTCGGGAGAGCTCACCGTGCGCGTCCACTACCGGCTCCCGCTGTCCGCCTGGGAGAAGGCGCGCGATCGCCGCGGCGCGATGCGGAACGACGAATGGTTGCGGCTGGGCGGCGTGAAGGGTTATGCGGACGGCTCCCTCGGATCCTCCACGGCTCTCTTCGACGCGCCCTATACCGACGATCCGAAGAACTCGGGTGTCGCCGCGTCCGAGGCGATCCCTCTTTCGCGGCTGGAGGAACGGGTGGCCGGCGCCGACCGGGCCGGCCTCCAGGTCGTGATCCACGCAATCGGCGATCGCGCGAACGGGCAGATCCTCGACGTCTACGAGCGCGTGGCGAAAGCGAACGGCCCGCGCGACCGGCGGTTCCGCATCGAGCACGCGCAGCATCTCCGCCCCGCGGACATCCCGCGATTCGCGCGGCTCGGCGTCATCGCGTCCATGGAGCCGTACCACGCGATCGACGACGGCCGCTGGGCGGAAAGGAGGATCGGAGAGGAGCGCTGCCGGACGACCTATGCCTTCCGGTCGCTGCTCGACGCCCGAGCCCGGCTCGCATTCGGATCCGACTGGGACGTCGCGCCGCTCTCGCCCATCGCGGGCATCGACGCCGCGGTGACGCGCCGCACCATCGACGGCCTCAACCCGCGGGGGTGGTTTCCCGAGCAGAGGATTGGAGTCACGGAAGCGCTGACGGCCTATACGAGCGGAGCCGCGTGGGCCGCCTTCGAGGAGGGTGAGAAGGGGACGCTCGCGCCCGGCAGGCTCGCCGACTTCGTCGTCCTTTCCCGGGACATCCTGACGGTTCCCGCGGACCAGATCGCGGACGCGAAGGTCGACGCGACGGTCGTCGGAGGAAAGATCGTCTACCGGGCGAAAGAGCGTTCCTCGCCGTAGAGAGCGGAAGGTTCCCGGGGGCGGTCCTCCCGCCGACGTTTCACTTCCTGACCGAAACCGTGGTGGCCCCTTAGCGACACCGGCCTCGTGAGGCCCGATCTGGTTGACCGCGAGCACCGCGGCCGCCTCGCTCCCGTTGTTCGCTCGGCTCCAGGTTTCCGAGGGGGCGCCTCGCGCCCGCCGGCGGTCCCTCGTTTGCCCGCGGATAGACTTCGCCCGTGCCCAGGATTCACCGTCTGTCGAGCGGCGTCATCGACCGGATCGCCGCG
This sequence comes from Acidobacteriota bacterium, assembly GCA_030854005.1. Taxonomy (GTDB): domain Bacteria; phylum Acidobacteriota; class Thermoanaerobaculia; order UBA5066; family Gp7-AA6; genus JALYUA01. The sequence continues at coordinate 8,957 of JALYUA010000013.1, read as the reverse complement.
GGCGAAGTCGTGGAGCGCCCCGCGTCGGTGATCAAGGAGCTCGTCGAGAACGCGCTCGACGCGGGTGCGTCCGTCATCCACGTCGAGGTCGACGGGGGCGGCGTGCGCCGGATCCTCGTGCGCGACGACGGGATCGGGATGTCACGCGACGACGCGCGGCTCGCACTCGAACGCCACGCGACGTCCAAGATCTCCTCCGACGAGGACCTCGTGTCCGTGACGAGCTACGGGTTCCGCGGGGAGGCGCTGCCGGCCATCGCGTCGGTGTCGTCGCTGACGCTCACGACGTCGGATGGCTCGTCCCCGGAAGCCGTCCGCCTCCGGATGGAGTACGGATCGGAGCCCTCTTTCGAGGCCGCCGCCCGGCCCCGCGGAACCGACGTCGTCGTCGAGAACCTCTTCGCGAAAACGCCGGCCCGCCGCAAGTTTCTGGCCTCGCCGGAGGCCGAGGGACGCGCCGCCGCCGTCGCCGTCACGCGCGCCGCCCTGGCGAACGCGACGGTCGCGTTCTCCCTGCGATCCAACGGGCGCGAGCTCCTGGACGCCCCCGCGGCGGTCGACCGGGCGGCCCGGATTCTCCAGGTCTTCGGCCGGGAAACCCTCGGAGATCTCGAGCCGTTCGAAGCGCGATCGGGCCCTCTCCGGGCCGCCGGGTTCCTGACCCGGGGGTCCGTGACGTTCGGCACGCGGAGGTTCCAGTACCTCTTCGCCAACGGCCGGCCGATCGAGGACCGCGCCCTGGCGCGGGCGATCGGGCAGGCGGCGAGGGATGCCATCCGGACGGACCGGCATCCCGCCGTCTTTCTCTACCTGACGGCGGAACCGGGCGCGATCGACGTGAACGTGTCTCCCGCGAAGACTTCCGTCCGCTTCGCCGATTCCGGCACGGCGTACCGGCTCGTGTATCACGCGGTGCACTCGGCGCTCCTCGCGGGCAAGGAAGAGCGCCGCTTGAAATCGGTGCCCGCTGAGCCGTTCGTCTCCGAGCCTTCCGCGGGATACGGCGAGCCGGACCCTCCGGAGCATCCAGCCCGGTTCACCGCAACGCCGCCTCCCGGCGATCCCGGCGTACCGGAGCCGGGCTCTTCCCCTCCGCCTCCCGAAAGGCGGCCGCCGGAGCTGATCCCGATCGGCCAGCACCGCGAGTCGTACATCGTGGCCACCGGCGGGGACGGGCTGCTCATCATCGATCAGCACGCCGCGCACGAGAGGGTGCTCTACGAGCGGATCCGCGATCGAATCGCCTCCGGCCGGGTGCTCTCCCAGAAGCTGCTCGTGCGCGCTCTCTTCGAGGCAACCCCCGAGGAGGAGGAGACCCTGGCCTCACGCACGGAAGATCTCGCGTCGGCGGGGTTCGAGATCGAGCCCATGTCCGGACGTTCCTACGGCATCGCCGCGATTCCGGCCGAGGCCCGCGAGAGAACGGCGGCGGAGCTTCTCCACGAGGCGCTCGCGCGACTCGCGGAGAGCGGCTCGGCCGACGAGACGGAGCGCCGGGATCGGATGGCCGCGGGAATCGCCTGTCGCTCGGCGGTGACGATCCGCTACCATCTCGCGCCGGAAGAGATCCGGCGGCTGCTCTCCGACTGGCTTCGATGCGCGGACCGGTTCACCTGCCCGCACGGCAGGCCGGTGGTTCTGTCGATGTCAGAGGATGAGATGGAAAGGTACTTTAAGAGGCGGTAGTGGTTGACCGGAAGGTGGGTCGCGAGCGTTTTAGCGTTCGGCGTCCAATACGCCGAACGATCAAACCGAAAGAATGAAACAGCCGGCTTGCGCCGGCTGTGGTTGCTCTCGATTCGGTCCGCCTCCCGCCTGCCGCCTCCCGCCTCCCGTCCTCTTCAGTAACTCCTCGGCGGCATTCCGACCCCATCGGCGTTTTCCCGGCGCTTCCTCCGGAGATGAGTCGCGATCAGGATTCCTCCGAGGAGGATGAACGCCGCCGGCGCGCCCCACCGGTCGATGAAGGACCAGTCGATCTCGAGATACCGGTCGATCAGCCAGAGGGACCCGAGCCCGACCAGGATGACTCCCCACGTGAGGCTCGCGGTGCCGCTCGAGACGCGCACCGGAGTCGGCGCGGCTGCAAAAGCCGACGAGGCGACGTAGCCGCGGTTGATCGCGTGCGCCTGCCGGACCGCGTCGATGATGCCGAAGAAGAAGACGAACGCGATCATGGGCCCGAAGAACTCTCCGCGTCCGTGCGCCGAGGCGGCGATGCAGACCACGAACGCGATTCCGAAGGCGATGCCCCTCTGGTAGAGGCCGAGGTAGAGGTGGCCCAGGCCGGGAAACATCGAGAGAAAGCCGGCGAGCGCCGGGGACTTGTGCTCGGCCGAGTACACGGGGGCGACCGGGGAAGGAATGGGCGCCGGCGGGGGCGCAAACGGCGCCGCCGGTGGCGGTGGGGGGGGCGGAGGCGTGTAAGGCGTGCTCTGGTCCATGGCGTTCTCCTCCTGGCGGGCGGTCAGGCGCGCCACGTTGGAATCGATGTTTCGTTTTTCGGCACATTCCCCTCGCCGCCGTTGCGCGGACGGCTCTGCGGAGGGCGGGGCCTTTCTTCGGGTCTCATGACGAGGGCGATGACGTTGGACAGAACGGCCCGGCTGTATCCGCCGGCGCGGCCGCGCCAGACGGCCAGGGCGCGGGTCGCGCGCTGCTGGAATGCGCCGAGACGATTCGCGAGAGAGGCATCCGCGACGACGGCGACGTTCTTCGATTCGCTCTTCAATCCCGCTCCCGCTTTCCGGGCGAGGTCCGCGGGATTGAAGCCGGCGAGCATGAGCACGAGAGCGGCCGCGTAGGCGAACGCGATCGCGGCGCGCGGATCGAGGAGTCCCCGCCACCGTGCGCGCGGCTTCACGGGCTTCGTCGCGGAGAGCCGTCCCGCGACCCAGGGCGCCGGGAGAGGGGGGGTCAGATCACGCATCGTGGAGAGCGTCTCGAACGCCTCCCGGCAGCCGTCGCACCGGGACAGGTGGAACTGCAGCCGCGCGGGCTCCGCCGGGACCGCGTCTTCCGCGGGCTCGAGAGACGCCGCGATCAGAAGCTCCGCGCCCTCGCAGGACACCGTGAGCGCCGGGATCCGGAGAAGGGCGTCGCGAAGCTCCGGTCTCCAGCGGGGGGCCTGCAGGCCGGACAGAAGGCTCTCGGCGGTCGCGAGGTCGCGTCCGAGAATTTCGCAATCGGCGCAGCCGGCGCGATGCGATTCCCGCTCGGCCTGCGGGGCGTCGGTCGCGAGCAGCCGCTCGATCTCCCGGCAGCTCATACGAACGCCCCGGCGGCGACCGCGAGAGACGTCAGGACTCCGGTTCCGCGGTTCTCGTGGCGTTCGCGGATTTTGCGCGCGACTTCCGCGCGGGCGCGGAAGAGACGCGACTTGACGGTTCCCTCGGGAAGCGAGAGGGACTTTCCGATCTCGTCGTAGGCCAGCCCCTCGAGATCCCGGAGGACCAGGATCTCGGCGAGGTCGTCGGGGATCTCGGCCAGAGCGGAGAAGAGCATCTTGGTCCGCTCCTTCTTCAGCGCGTCGGCCGCCGGGTCGTCCTGCGAACGAAGGAGGGGCATCACGGCGTCGTCCGAAACGAATCGAAAGGACTTCTCGCGCTTGCGCCGGCGGTACCGGTCGATGCAGAGGTTGCGGGAGAGGGAGACGATCCAGGCGATCAGCGGGAAGCCGCCGTCGTACCGCTCCAGGTTCTCGAAGATCTTGAGGAAGATCTCCTGAGAAAGCTCTTCGGCGTCTTCGCGCTTCAGCGTGAAGTGGTAGGCCACCGAATAAACCCTCTGTCCGAAGCGGTCCACGAGCTCCCTCCACGCCTCGTCCTCGCCCTGACGGCACCGATCTACGAGGCTTTTGTCGTCGGTGCTGTTCAAATCGTCCTCACAGGCTCAAGACGCAGGTTGGGAACAAATGTTCACAGTCGAGGAGGGGAGGGACGGGGGCCGGGAATCGAAAATCGGGACTCAGGAATCGATCAAGCCCCGATCTCTCAGCGACTTCCCGGGTCACGCGGCGCCTCCTCAGGAAGGGTTTCCCCGTTGCTCGACGGGATCATACAGAGGTTGGAGAGCCCGGCCGGAGGCCAGACTGGGAACTGAGAACCGACGACTCCCCGCTGAGCGGCTAGACCCTCTTTCCTCGCCCCCGCCCGCCGCGGCGCCTTCGCGCGGGCGCCGGCCCGCGGGGATCCGCCGGCGTGTCCGTTTCGAAGCTCTCGCGCGTCTTTTTCGCGCGGTCCCCGAACGCGCGCCATTCCCGCGCGAGGTCCTCTCCGCGGCCCGTCGCCATCGCGCCGAGCTCGAAGAGGTCGAGAGCCGTCGAGAACGTCTCCCGGAAGGCGATCCGGCGCGTGGCCAGCCGGTTGTCCGGGCGGTAGGAGAACCGGCCGACCGTCCCCAGAGCCTGCTGGATCCGGTGGGAGATGGCGTGCGGCAGCGACATGCGGATCGCGATCGGGGGGACGATCTCCTCGAGGATCGCTGCCAGGACTCCCGGTTCCGGGTCGCCGTCTGAGACCGTCTCGCGGACCCGGGCGCGCACGATCGGCAGGAAGAAGAGTCCGAAGAGCGCCGCGTCGTCGAACGGCCGCCCGCGACGCCGCTCTCCGTCCAGGGTCTCCAGGAGCGCCCAGAACAGGTGACCGGTGCCGTGGGGATGGTCGGGGTCGATCTCGCGCAGGACCTGGGCGAGCTCCGGCAGCAGAGCGTCCAGGAGCCCGACCTCGCGGAGGAGGAGGAAGGTGGGCAGCGCGTGTCCGCCCCGGAGCGACTGGAGGAGCTCCTCTGTCACCCGGGGCGGCGCCGATTTGACGATGTCCTTGCGGCATTCGAGGATGGCTTCGTAGGCGTCGGGCGTGATCGCGAAGCCGAGGCGGCTGGCGAACTCGACCGCCCGGAGCATGCGAACCGGGTCCTCCTGGAACCGGACCTGGGCGTCTCCGATCGTCCGGACGAGGCCGGCCTCCAGGTCGTCCAGGCCCCCGATGTAGTCGATGACCGCGAAGTCCGAGATGTCGTAGAAGAGGCCGTTGATCGTGAAATCGCGCCGGAGGGCGTCCTCGCGGGCCGTCCCGAACGTGTTGTCCGAAGTCATCAGCAGCTCCGGGGCGTCGGGTCCGGCCGCCTCGGGGCGCCGCCGAAAGGTGGCGACCTCGATGACCTTGCCGTCGGCAAAGAGGATGTGGGCGAGCCGGAACCGGCGGCCGATCAGGCGGCAGTTGCGGAAGAGCCGGCGCAGCGCCTGGGGGTGCGCGTCGGTGCCGATGTCGAAGTCCTTGGGGGTGCGGCCGAGCAGGAGGTCCCGCACGCTCCCGCCGACCAGATACGCCTTGTACCCTGCCGCCGACAGGCGGTAGAGGACCTTCAATGCGTCCGGGTCGATCTGCTTGCGCGAGATCGGGTGCTCGCTGCGCGGCCGGACGCGCGGGAGCACCTCGGGGGTGTCGGGAGGCTCGATGGTCAGGCTCGAGATCGGCGAGTTCGCTTCGGTAATGGCGGCCCTCCATGGCCGGGGATCGGAGTCACGAGGCAGACGCATTGTAGTCGAACTGCTTGAGAGAATTGACCTTTTGACTTTGTTCCGCGCAGTGGGAAAGAATACGCCGTCTTTGGAGAAAAACGTCGCGAGGAGGCTTCCGATGAGGATCCGATACCTGCTGGGCGGATCGATTTGCGCGCTCGTCGTCTCCCTTCTCGCCTGCGGGAAGGGCGCAAGCACCGGAAACGAGATCCTGGTCGGCGAGTACGGCTCGCTGACGGGCGGGATCGCGACCTTCGGCATCTCCACGCGGGACGGGTCCTCGCAGGCCTTCGACGAGATCAACAAGGCGGGCGGGGTGCTCGGAAAGAAGATCCGGCTTCTCGTCGAGGACGACCAGTCCAAGCCCGAGGAGGTCGGGACCGTCGTCACGAAGCTGATCAACCAGAACCACGTGGTCTCGATGCTCGGCCACGTTGCCTCTTCTTACTCGCTCGCCGCCGCGCCCATCTGCCAGTCGAACAAGGTCCCGATGATCACCCCGTCCTCGACCAATCCCCGGGTGACCCAGATCGGCGACTACATCTTCCGCGTCTGCTTCATGGACGATTTCCAGGGCGCGGTGATGGCGAAGTTCGCGGCCGATACCCTGAAGGCCAAGCGGGTCGCGATCCTGGTCGACATCCGGAACGACTACTCGGTCGGGCTCCAGACCGTCTTTCGCGAGCAGTTCAAGAAGCGCGGCGGGACGATCGTCGCGGAGCAATCCTTCTCGCAGGGAGACTCGGACTTTCACGCCCAGCTGACGCAGATCAAGGCCACGAACCCGGAGGCGATCTACGTTCCGGGGTACTACACCGAGGTCGGCACGATCGCTCACCAGGAGAAGGAGCTCGGGTTGAACGTGCCTCTCCTCGGCGGGGACGGCTGGGACTCGCCGAAGCTCTGGGAGATCGGCGGCAACGCGCTGAACGGATGCTACTTCTCCGACCACTATTCGACCGACGACCCGTCTCCGATCGTCCAGAAATTCGTGTCCGACTACAAGAGCCGCTACAAGAACCAGCTTCCCGACGCGCTCGCGGCGCTCGCGTACGACGCCGCCAAGATCCTGGCGGACGCCATGACCCGCGCCGGATCGACCGAGGGAGCGAAGGTGCGCGACGCGATTGCCGCCACGAAGGACTATCAGGGCGTCACCGGAAAGATCTCGATCGGCCCCGACAGAAACGCCGTCAAGCCGGCCGTCGTCCTGAAGGTCGAGAACGGCAAGTACGTCCTGGTCGAAACGATCTCCCCGGAACAGGTCAAGCTCTGATCGGGGAGGCGGCCGCTGGAGGGCGCCCTCCGCGGCGCCCGGCGGTTCCGTCCCGCGCTTTCCATCGGGCCACGCGTCTGCCATGACCACCTTCCTGCAGCAGCTGGTCAACGGGCTCTCCCTGGGGTCGATCTACGCCCTGATCGCCCTCGGATACACGATGGTCTACGGCGTTCTGCGGCTGATCAACTTTGCGCACGGCGACGTTTACATGGTCGGCGCGTACGTCGGCTACTACCTCTCGCGGAAGCTCCAGGGGAAGGAGCCGTCTCTCGTCTCCGCCATCCTCGTCATGATCGGCGCCATGGCGGCGTGCGCGATCTTCGGCCTGATCATCGAGCGGCTCGCGTACCGGCCGGTCCGGAGGGCCTCCCGCCTGACCCTGCTGATTACCGCGATCGGCGTCTCGCTCTTCATCGAGAACGCCGCGCAGCTTCTCTTCGGCGCGGACCCCAAGTTCTTCCCGTCCCTGGCTCCGCGGGCGGACTTCCACGTGGCCGGAGTCCGGCTGACGAGCGAGCAGATCACCGTGATCGTCGTTTCCTTCCTGCTCATGATCCTGCTGCGGTTCTTCATCCAGAAGACGCGGACCGGCAAGGCGATGCGCGCGGTCTCCTTCAACCTGGACGCCGCGAAGCTCATGGGCATTTCGACGGACCGAATCATCGCCACGACCTTCGCGGTCGGCTCGGCCCTCGCGGCCGCGGCGGGCGTCCTGATCGGGATGCAGATCCCGAAGATCGACCCGCTCATGGGGATCCTCTACGGCCTCAAAGCGTTCGTCGCCGCGGTTCTCGGAGGCATCGGGAACGTTCCCGGCGCGGTGCTCGGAGGCCTCCTGATCGGCACGTCGGAGGTGATGGTCGTCGGGTATCTCTCCTCGACCTACCGGGACGCCATCGCGTTCGGCATCCTGATCCTCGTCCTGATCCTCCGGCCCCAGGGAATCCTCGGGAAGGTCACCAAGGAGAAGGTGTGAGGTCCGCTCTCATCGCGACCGGCACTGTGGTGGTTCTCTTCGTGCTGAACGCGCTTTTCACGGGGTCGCTCGTCTCCGGGTTCGCCATGCCGCCCTACATCCTGCAGGTGCTCTGCCTCGCCGGCATCAACATCACCCTGGCGGTCAGCCTGAATCTCATCAACGGATTCACGGGCCAGTTTTCGATCGGCCACGCGGGCTTCATGGCGATCGGCGCCTACGCGTCCGCATACGTGACGGTCGCCTGGGGGGACCGCTTCCGCGCCGCCACCTCGTTTCTCCCGGAGTTCGCCCGCGACGGCGTGCTCCTCCTTTTTGCGCTGGCCGTCGGCGCGCTTCTCGCGGCCATCGCCGGGTTCTTCGTCGGCGTGCCCTCCCTGCGCCTGCGCGGTGACTACCTCGCGATCGTGACGCTCGGGTTCGGAGAGATCATCCGGGTCTTCATCCTGAACATCGACGCCGTCGGCGGAGCCCGGGGATATTCGGGCATCCCGAAGCTGGCGAATTTCTTCTGGATTTACCTCTTCGCGGCCATCACCGTCGTCGTCGTTTCGAGGACGGTCAAGTCCTCGTTCGGCCGGACGCTGATCGCGATCCGGGAGGACGAGATCGCCGCCGAGGCCATGGGCGTCGACACCACGCGGAGCAAGGTGATCTCCTTCGTTCTCTCATCGGCGATGGCGGGGATCGGGGGAGGCCTGTTCGGGCACTACCTCATGTACCTGCACACGAACTCGTTCACGTTCATCAAGTCGATCGAGATCATCATCATGATCGTCATCGGGGGACTGGGATCCATCACGGGCTCCGTTCTCGGCGCGATTCTCTTCATCGCCCTCACGGAGGGGCTTCGCGAGTTTTCGCAGTACCGGATGGTGCTCTTCTCGCTTCTCCTGATCGTGATCATGATCGTGCGGCCGCAGGGGATCCTCGGCCACCGCGAATTCCGCCACTTCTTCGCCAGGCGGCGGCGGCTCGCCGCGCCGGCCCCGCCGGCCGCCATCCCGTAGCGGACCCCATGCCGATTCTGGACCTCTCCAACGTCACGATGCGATTCGGGGGCCTCGTCGCCGTCAACGACCTGAACCTGAAGATCGAGCCCGGCCAGCTGTACGGGCTGATCGGGCCAAACGGCGCCGGGAAGACGACCGTCTTCAACGTGGTCACGGGTGTCTACACGC
>JALYUA010000074.1 GCA_030854005.1 Acidobacteriota bacterium | reverse complement strand
CAGACGATCTGCTGGCCCTGGCGCGCGATTCGTCAGCTCCTCACGGCGGTCCGCCCGCGGAATCGAGGAGTTCACCGCGGCGGCTCCGGGGAGCTCCGCGTGCTCGATCGACTTGAGCTGGTTTTCTGAAGCGCGAGCAGGGGCGAGACGACGACTGTGGCGCCGGACGACGGTGGCGCCGGGGATCGCCAGCGCCGCGTCGTGATCCTCTTCGAGAAGGAGGACAGCAAGACGCTCCGTCGACGACTCGGTCGAGAGCGGGCTGCTCCGCAAGTACGTAGGGGGCGGGGCCCCCACGGGCGGACTCTAAGCGGCCTTCTTCTGAGCGGCGGCCGCCGGCTTCGCCGGTTCCGGCTTGCCGTTTTTGACGGGCCTGGCGTCCTTCTTCGGTCCCTTGCCCAGGTGAAAGAGCTCCTGGTCGAAGCCGGGGAGGATGGCGCGGAAGAACGCGTTCTGGATCAGCCGCACGACGACTTCCCAGGTGCTCGACTTCGGGCTGCTGACCGGTCCTGAGAGGTCCGCCTTCGTCGCCACTTCGTCGCGCCGGTTCTCCAGGAGCTTCGCGACGCCGCCGACCAGGCCCTCGTAGAGCTTCTTGAACAGGCTCTTGTCCTTGTCCTGCCGCTTGTCGTACACGTCCATGTCCTTGAAGAGCGGCTTGACGTAGCCCTCGATCTGTCCGTTCTTGACCTTGAGCTCGGTATAGAAGGAAAAGACGCCGGCGACCACGTCGAATTTTCCGTAGGCGCGGAGGATGTCGTTCATCGTCGTCATCTGCGTGCCTTCGATGGCCACGTTCAGGTCGAAGTCCGGGCCGTTCTTCTCGGGGCGGAATGTGGCCGAGGCCTTCGTCGCACCGCTTCCCATGAACTTGCCGGTCAGGTGCGCGACGGCCGGCCCCTGCACGAACTGGTTCGACAGGTTCGTGACGATGAGGTTGGCGTCGGACAGGTACGCGCGATACGCCGGGTCCTTCGCCTTGTTCACCAGACCCAGGTTGCTGCTGGCGATCTCGAGCTTCTCGAGCTTCAGGGTCATGTCGGAGCGGTTCGAGGCCTTCTTCGCGGCCGCGGCGACCTTGTCCTTTCGGGCGGTCTCGGCTTTGGCCGTGGCGGGCGTATGGATGTAGTCGAGGTGCATGCCGCGGATCGAGAGGTCGGCCACCCGGACGTTCTTGACTTTCGCGGCGTACTCGAGCTCCCCGGAGCTCCCCAGGGTCCCGCCCTTGATGGCGAGATTCGCACGGGCGATCATCGGCTTCAGAGCGTCGAGCGGCACCTTGTCCAGCTTGTAGTTCGCGTGGATGCCGGGAAACGGCTTCGCCAGGAAATCGGCGTGCCCGTCCATCACCGCGTGCCCCGACTCGAAGACGACGCCTTCCGCGAAGACCGGCGAGGGATAGACGTGCTCGCGGGAGTTGATGTTACGGATGTTGTTCGCCCGCAGCGTCAGATGCGAGATGTGCAGCGGGTGTCTGGGGTCCTGGTCGATGTAGACGACGTCGCCGTCGTTGACGCGGAAGAGGTTGATCTTCAGCGGATAGATCTGCTCGAGCGCGTCCTGCCATCCCTTGTCCTTCATGGGCACGGGATCCCGGTTCTCCGCCTGGAGCTGCGGCAGGTTGATGTGGATCTGAGGCCGATCCATGAGGAAGTCGGCGACCAGGTGAAGGGTCAGGATCTCGCGCCACTGCACGCTCGCCTTGAGCAGCGGGACGACCATCACGGCGGGCTCGGGATTCGCCTGCTGCCGGATGGTCAGCCCGCGCAGGGCGATCGATCCGCCGAAGAGCGAGAAGTGGAGGTTCGGGATCTGCACCGTGTACCCCTTGAGGCTCTGGTTCATTCGCCGCTCCATCTGCCTGCGCATCGGCTCGTCCACGAAGAAAGAGGCGACGATCAGGAGAACGATCAGGATCAGGATGGCGGCGCCGATCCGAAGGAGTGTCTTTCGCGAAAAGCGCCCGGCGCCCCGGATTCCGGAGAGAGCGCGGTGCCACTTCCCGCGTTTGCGGTTTTTTTTCGTTGCGGGTTCGGGATCGGGCTTTCGTCGCGTGGACATGAGGCCTCCAGCTCAGGGACCGGGGCAATCCCCATGCCAGACCGTCCGCCCGCAGGCCGTAAGATGTCGCGTCCATGGCGCTTCCTTCGGGCTCTCGAACCGCGGCCGGTCCGCTCCTGGAGGCGCGCGGCCTCACCCGGACCTACACCCTGGGATCGGGCAGCGTCCCTGCGGTGCGGGACGTGTCGCTCACGATCGAAGAGTCCGAGTTCGTGGCGTTGCAGGGCCCGAGCGGGTCGGGAAAGACGACGCTCTTGAATCTGCTGGGGCTCCTCGACCGCCCGGACGAAGGAACGCTGACCGTCGACGGAAGGCCTGCTGCGGGCCTTTCCGAGAATGACCGGGCCGACCTCCGCCGGGACCGGTTCGGCTTCGTCTTTCAGACGTTCAATTTGATCCCGGTCCTGTCCGCCGAGGAGAACGTGGGATATCCGATGGCTCTGGCCGGAGTTCCGGCCGGGGAGCGTCGCAGCCGGTCGCAGGAGCTGCTCGCCGCCGTCGGCCTCGAGCAGAAGATGTCCGTTCGCCCCGACCTGCTTTCCGGGGGGCAGAGGCAGCGGGTGGCGATCGCGCGGGCCCTCGCGAACCGCCCCGCCGTCGTCTTCGCGGACGAGCCGACGGCGAACCTGGACTCGAAAACCGCCGAAGAGATCCTCGACCTGATGCGCGGGCTCTGCGACTCGCGGCGCGTGGCGTTTCTGTTCGCGACGCACGATCCCCGCGTCGTGAGCCGGGCGAGGCGCGTGGTGTCTCTTCACGACGGGCGCGTCGAGTCGGACGTCGCCGCGGGCGCGGGAGGAGCGTGAGCGCGCTCGCCCTGGCGTGGCGCAACCTGATCCGTCAGCGGCGGCGCACCGCGTTGATGGGGGTCGTCGTCGCCTTCGGTTTCGCGGCGTTCGCGCTCGCGGGAGGCTTCATCGCCCAGTCCTTCGAGGGCCTGCGCGAGGGCACGATCCGAAGCGTCGGGCAGCTTCAGGCCGTCGACCGGCGCGCCGTTGCGACGAGCGAAGAGACAACACTGGAATTCGGCATCCCGGACGCCGCGCGCGCGCGGGCCCTGGTCGCGCGCGACCCGGAGGTCACGTACGTGCTGCCCCGGATCGACTTCGTCGGTCTGGCGACGAACGGGACCAAGTCGATCCCGTATCTCGGCGTCGGCGTCGATCCCGAGCCCGAGGCGGCGGCCACCGGGGCGCGCGCCCTCGTCACCGTCGGCTCGTATCTCTCGGGAGACGGCGGAGACGGCGTCCTTCTCGGGACCGGCCTCGCCTCGGCGCTTCACGTGCGGCCGGGCGACCGCGTCACGCTGATGGCGACGACGCCGGACGGATCGCTGAACGCCGTCGACGGCATCGTGCGGGGCCTGGTCGACGTGCGGATCAAGGAGCTGAACGACCGGTACCTGGCGGCCGGAGCCTCGCTCGTCTCGCGACTCCTGCAGAGCTCCGGGACGGTCTCGAAACTCGTGATCTTTTTGAAATCCGGGGCGGACGAGAATGCGGCGTCGCGGCGAATCGCCTCCGCGCTTTCGGGGGCCGGATACTCCGTCGTCCTCCGCGGCTGGCGTCAGCTCGCCGTCTTCTACGAGCAGGTCAAGCTGCTGTACGTCGGGATTTTCGGGTTCGTCGGCGCGGTGCTGGTCGTGATCGTGATCCTGTCCGCCGCCATCGTGATGACCATGGCCGTCACGGAGCGGACGCGGGAGATCGGGACGCTCCGCGCTCTCGGCACCCGGCCATCCGGAGTCCTCCGGATGTTTCTCGCCGAGGGTGTGGCGATCGCCGTCATCGGTTGCGCGGCCGGGGCGCTCTTCGCGCTTCTGGTCCGCGCCGTCTTGAACGCGTGGGGCTTTACGCTGCCGCCGCCCCCCGGAGGGACACACGGCGACCCGATCCACGTGCAGCTCTACCCCCTGGCGTACGCCGCCGGCCTCGTCGCCATGGTCGCGACGATGGCGATCGCGTCGTACTTCCCGGCGCGCCGCGCCGCGCGCCTCGCGATCGTCGACGCGCTGGCGCATGTTTGAGGGGGGCCGTCGAGCGT
>JALYUA010000005.1 GCA_030854005.1 Acidobacteriota bacterium | reverse complement strand
GCCCTGGAGCGCCTCGGCGCGCGCTTCGAGTCGCTCGCCGGCGCGCCGGAGGTGGAGATCGAGGCCGCTCTCATCGCCGAAGCGGACGCCGTCGCCGCGGAGGACATCGCCTCGTGCCTTCGCATCGGCGAGTACGGCGCGGCTCTGCTGACGGGAGGCACGACCGTGCTGACGCACTGCAACGCGGGGGCGCTCGCGACGGCCGGCTACGGGACCGCACTCGGCGTCATCCGCGGGGCGGTGGCGGAAGGCAAGGCCATTCGGGTGCTCGCCGACGAGACGCGGCCCTTCCTCCAGGGCGCGCGCCTCACGGCGTGGGAGCTTGCGCGGGACGGCATCCCGGTCGAGATCCTGACCGACAGCATGGCAGGGCATTTTCTTTCGAAGGGCGAGATCTCCGCGGTCATCGTCGGAGCGGACCGCATCGCCGCCAACGGAGACACCGCGAACAAGATCGGCACCTATTCGCTCGGGGTGCTCGCGAAGGAAAGCGGCGTGCCGTTCTATGTCGCCGCCCCCGCGACGACTCTCGACCTCGCCTGCCCCGCCGGCTCCTCGATCCCGATCGAGGAGAGAACGTCCGGCGAAGTCCTCTCGATCGGCGGCCACAGGATCGCGCCGGAGGGAATCGTCGCACGGCACGTCGCGTTCGACGTCACGCCGGCGCGGTACATCACCGCCATCGTCACCGACGAGGGAATCTGCCGTCCGCCCTACGGGAAGAGCCTGGCCGACGCCGTAAAGAGCGCGAAGAAGAGACGGGAGCCGAGCGCCAGAAGCGAGACGGCCGCGGCACTCCGCGGTCAACCTGATCGGGATCGAGCGGATAGCTGATAGCTGATAGCTGATAGCTGGTAACTCATAACGGCCAACGGACGACGGAAGACTTCCCCCGTGCTCATCCTCGGCATCGAAACGTCCTGCGACGAGACGTCCGTCGCCCTGATCGAGGACTCCGGACGGATTCTCGCCAACGTCATAGCCTCGTCGGCGGAGGCGCACGCTCTCTACGGGGGCGTCGTGCCGGAGGTCGCCGCGCGGGCGCACCTCGAAAACCTGCCGGGCACGTTCGAGGAGGCGTTGAAGGTCGCGGGCGCGGATCTTTCGGACGTCTCCCTCGTGGGCGCGACGGCCGGACCGGGGCTCATCGGCGCGCTTCTCGTCGGCCTCTCGGCGGCAAAGGCGCTGGCGTTCGCGCGAGGCCTTCCGCTCGTCACCGTCAACCACCTGGAGGGGCATCTCTTCTCTCCGTACCTCCGCGCGGGCGGCGAACCGGCGCGTCCGGTGCGATACCCCTTTCACGGCCTCGTCGTCTCGGGAGGGCACGCCGAGCTCGTGCGGGTCGAGGAGGGACGAATTCTCCCGATCGCCCGGACCCGCGACGACGCGCCCGGCGAGGCGTTCGACAAGGTTGCCCGTCGCGCCGGGCTCGGTTACCCCGGTGGTCCCATCATCGACCGAGTCGCCGCGCGAGGCGACGGCTCCCGCTTCCCGCTTCCCGTCGGCCGGCCCGGCGACGGGACCGACGATTTTTCCTTTTCGGGCCTGAAGACGGCGATGCTGCGGGAGTTCGAGAGGCGGGGCGTGACGGGGGAAAAGACGGACCCGAACGGGCTCTCCGCCGATCTGATCGATCTCTTCGCGTCCTTCCAGCGGGCAATCGTGACGGCGCTTCTCGAACGGGTCGAAACCGTTCACGGCCGCGAAGGGATCTCGACGCTGGCCCTCTCCGGCGGCGTGGCGGCGAACTCAGAGCTGCGCGCCACCCTCTCCCGTTGGGGCGATGAGCGGGGAGTCGAGGTGCTCCTGCCGGATCGCGCGCTCACCTCGGACAACGCGGCCATGATCGCGTGGGCCGCCGGGCTGCGTTTCCGGCGGGAGGGTCCCATCGCCTTCCGGGACGCGAACGCGCGTTCCCGCTGGCCGCTCGGAGAGCCCGTGGCCTGAGAACCGGCGTCCGCCTTCCGCCTCCCGCCTACCCCCTCACGCTACGATTAGACTCACCGTCCCGATGCCCGACCCCAGCCGTATCCGCAACTTCTCCATCGTCGCTCACATCGACCACGGGAAGACGACGCTCTCCGATCGCATCCTCCAGCGATGCGGCGCGGTCTCCGCGCGCGAGATGCACGAGCAGATGCTCGACGACATGGAGCTCGAGCAGGAGCGCGGCATCACGATCAAGGCGCGGTCGGTCACGCTGAAATACGTCGCGAAGGACGGCCTCGAGTACACGCTCAACCTGATCGACACCCCCGGGCACGTCGACTTTTCCTACGAGGTGTCCCGCTCGCTGGCGGCCTGCGAGGGCGCCGTGCTCGTCGTCGACGCCACCCAGGGGGTCGAGGCGCAGACGCTGGCGAACGCCTATCTCGCCATCCACAACAACCTCGTGATCGTGCCCGTCATCAACAAGATCGACCTGCCGTCGGCCGAGCCGGAGCGCGCGCGCGAGCAGATCGAGCAGGTCGTCGGCATCCCGGCGGACGACGCGATCCTGACGTCGGCCAAGCAGGGGATCGGCATCGAAGAGCTGCTCGAGCGCATCGTCCGCGACGTGCCTCCTCCGCGCGGCGACCCGGACGCGCCCTTGAAGGCCCTGCTCTTCGATTCCTGGTACGACCCGTACCGCGGCGTGACCTCTCTCGTGCGCATCATCGACGGCAAGCTCGAGCCTCGTACGAAAATCCGCGCGATCGGGACGGGCCTCGAGGCGGAGGTCGAAGAGGTCGGCGTGTTCCGCCCGGAGCGCGAGACCGTGCCCCGGCTCTCCGTCGGAGAAGTCGGATCCTTCTGGGCGAACATCAAGGATCTCCACTGGACGCGGATCGGCGACACCATCACCGAGGTCAACCGGCCGACCGCCGAGGCCCTCGAAGGATTCGCGGAAGCGAAGCCGATGGTCTTCGCCGGACTCTTCCCGACCGACGCGGACGATTACGGAAATCTTCGCGAGGCCATGGACAAGCTGCGTTTGAACGACGCCTCGTTCACGTTCGAGCCGGAAAACTCGACCGCTCTCGGGTTCGGGTTCCGCTGCGGCTTTCTCGGGCTCCTCCACATGGAGATCGTTCAGGAGCGGCTCGAGAGGGAGTTCGATCTGGACCTCATCACCACGGCGCCCGGAGTCAGCTACCGCGTCATCACCACGGGGGGCGAGATCCTCGAAGTGGCGAACCCGAACCATCTGCCGCCGCCCAATTACATCGAGAAGATGGAAGAGCCCTACATTTCCTCGACGATCATCACGCGGGACGATTTTCTCGGCGGGCTCCTCAAGCTGTCGGAAGACCGGCGGGGCGTACAGAAATCGCTCGAGTACCTCTCGTCGAATCGCGTCGTCCTGACGTACGAATTCCCCTTGAACGAAGTGGTGCTCGACTTCTACGACAAGCTGAAGTCGATCTCCAAGGGCTACGCCTCTTTCGACTACGAGTTCATCGGCTATCGCGAGGGAGACCTGGTGAAGCTCGACATCCTCGTCAACGGCGAGCCGGTGGACGCCCTGTCGCTCATCGTCCACCGGGAGGAATCGGCGCCGAAGGGCCGGCTCCTGGCGGCAAAGATGAAAGAGATCATCCCGCGGCAGATGTTCGAGGTGATCATCCAGGCCGCCATCGGCTCGAAGATCATCGCGCGAGAGACCGTTTCGGCGATCCGGAAGAACGTGATCGCCAAGTGTTACGGAGGCGACATCACTCGAAAGCGCAAGCTGCTCGAGAAACAGAAAGAGGGAAAGAAACGGATGAAGAGGGTCGGGCGGGTGGACATCCCGCAGGAGGCCTTCCTCGCCGTTCTCAAAGTCGAATGAAAACGACCACTGCCGAACCGCCCGTTCCCGAGCCGAAGAGCGCGGCGGCCGCCCACTCCGCCGGACGCGAATGGTACGAATCGCTTCTCGTCGCCGGGATCTTCGTCCTGTTCGTTCGAACCTTCATCGTGCAGACCTACCAGGTGCCGACGGGCTCCATGGAGCGGACGATCCTGGTCGGCGACCATCTGCTCGTGAACAAGTTCGCTTTCGCGGCCCGCCTGCCTCTCTTCGCGCACTGGATGCCGTATCGCGACGTCCACCGGGGCGACATCATCGTCTTCAAGAAGCCCGGCGACGACCGCAACGACAACAACGTCCTGGTCAAGCGCGCGGTGGGAGCGCCGAACGACCTGCTGCAGGTGCGCGACAAGACGCTCTCCGTGAACGGCCGGCCGGCCGACGGCCCCCAGGTCCAGCACATCGACCCGGAGCTCTATGCGGCGGGCGATCCGCGCGTGGCGGAGTCGAGCGTGCTGCGCGACCAGTTCGGCCCGTACCGCGTGCCTTCCGACTCGTTTTTCGGAATGGGCGACAACCGCGACAACTCTCTGGACAGCCGTTTCTGGGGGCCCATCCCCCGGCAGAACATCTTCGGACGTCCCTTCCTGCTGTACTGGTCCTACGAGGCCGAGCCCAACTCCCACATCTGGCGCGGACCCCTCGACAAGATCCGGCAGCTCGCGAGCGTCGCATTCCACTTCTTCTCGCGGACCCGATGGGACCGGATGTTCCGGCTGGTGCGCTGACGGATCGGGACTCTCCGGTTGACGCGGCTCCCGAGAGCCGCCGAGCCGCGTCTCCGTTCCGGGAGTACGCGGAGGTCGTCCTGGTCGCCGTGGTCTTCGCGCTGTTCGTTCGGACCTTCCTCGTCCAGGCGTTCGTGGTCCCGACGCCCTCGATGGAGAACACCGTTCTCGTCGGCGACCATCTCGTGGTCAACAAATTCATCTTCGCGGCGCATCGGTGGGGACGGTTCCTTCCGTACCGAGACCTGCGGCGCGGCGATGTCTTCGTCTTCAAATTTCCGGAGGACCCGCAGCGCGATTTCATCAAGCGCGCCGTGGCCCTGCCGGGGGACGTCCTGGAGATCCGGGACAAGATCCTCTTCGTCAACGGCGAGAGGCAGCCGGACCTGCGGGCGATCCACGCGGAAAGCCGCATCTGGCACGACGACCGCGAGCTCCCGGACGCCCTCCGCCGCCGCGATCAGCTCGCGGCCACTCGGATCGCGGCTGGATCCGTCTTCGCCATGGGCGACAACCGGGACAGCTCCTACGACAGCCGTTTCTGGGGGGCCGTTCCCGCGTCGAACGTAAAAGGCAGCGCGCTGTTCATCTACTGGTCCTTCGCTCCGCCGTCGTTGCCGCGAGGGGCAGGCCTGAGCGGCCGTATCCAGGATCTCTTCGGCCGGACTCGCTGGAGCCGGACTCTTCTCGCGGTCCGGTGAGGACGCCGGGACCGGAGACGGCCGCGATACTCCGCGGTCAACGGGATCGGGAGCCGAGCGACCAGCGGGAGCGAGACGGCCGCGGTACTCCGCGGTCAAGGAGATCGGGAGCCGAGCGAGCTCCTCGCGCCGCCTGTCGCTCCGACCCGTCGCCGACCCCCGCCCGACGCGTCTTCCCCGCGTCCTGCTAGAATTGACCCGAATCTCCAGGAGGACACATGCGGGGAACGCGCCGGGTGCGCGGGGCGGCTACCTTCGGCTGCATCGTCTGGCTCGCGATCTGCGGGCTGATCGGCTACGTTTTGTACAAGGTGGTGCCGGTCAAGGTCAGCACCTCGGCGTTCGCTGATTTCCTCCAGGAGGAGGCGTCCTTCGGGTCCATCAAGAGTCCCGCCCAGCTTCAGGCCGAGATCCTGGCCAAGGCCAAGGAGATGGATATTCCGGTGACCCGGGACAACATGAGCGTCAAACGAACCCGGGAGTCGATCACGGTCGAAGCGCACTACGAGATCACGATCGATTTCTTCAATGGCGCCTACAAGTACGTCTGGAAGTTCGACCCCGTCTTCGCCCGGCCCATCTTCAACGTCTGAGGACCGAGCCGCCGCCCGCTCGAAGCGGCGGCGGGCGGCCTCTCACGGCCTGTCGATCGCGGAAGTCTCGCGCCGGACGGGGATCCCGGCCTCGACCCTGCGTTACTACGAGCGCGAGATGCCGGCCCTCTTTCTGCTCCGGAAGACGCCCGGCGGACACCGCCGATACGAGGAAAAAGACGTGGCGCGCTTCTCGGCCATCCGCCGTCTGACCGAGGACGAAGCCCTGCCGCTCTCCGAAATCCGGCGCGTTCTGTCTTCGAGCGGAGATCACGAGCCCCTGCGCGAGGAGGTCGCGCGGCTGCGCGCGGCCCTTCAGGAAGAGGGCTGGACGGTCGCGGAGCTCTCCCGCCGGGTCGCCGTCCTGGAGGCCCGGCTTGCCAGACTTTCCGAAAAGAAGCGCTGGTTCGAGAAGAAATAGGCTCTGTCCGGAGTTATGGGTCTTCAGTTCCGAGGCGAAGACCTCGGATCGACCCGGGAC
>JALYUA010000284.1 GCA_030854005.1 Acidobacteriota bacterium | reverse complement strand
CCGTCCGGAAGACGGGATCGGCCGTCCGGATGACGGTGGTGCTGGCATCAAAGGAGAAATTCTATCGCCTCGAGCCGCGTAACGGCCCGATGTCCAGAAGTCAGGCGGGCGGCGCCTCGCCCCCCAGGAGCTGGCGCAGGACGTAGGGAAGGATGCCCCCGTGGCGGTAGTAGTCGACCTCGATCGGGGTATCGATCCGAACCAGCAGGGGAACGCGCCTCTCCGACTTGTCCGCCGATCGGATGGTCAGCTCGACCATCTGCCGCGGGTGGATTCCCGCCTCGAGGCCGACGAGGTCGAACGTCTCGCTCCCGGCGATGCCGAGGCTCTCGGCGCTCACGCCTTCCGGGAACTGGCAGGGGAGGACGCCCATGAAGACGAGGTTCGACCGGTGGATGCACTCGAAGCTCTGCGCGATGACGGCCCGCACTCCGAGGAGCCGCGTTCCCTTGGCCGCCCAGTCGCGCGAGCTGCCCGACCCGTACTCCTGTCCGGCGAACACCACGAGCGGGATCTTCCCGGCCTGGTAGCGCACGGAGGCGTCGTAGATCGACATCTGCTCGCCGTGCGGCTGATAGATCGTCACGCCTCCTTCGACTCCCGGCACCATGCGGTTCTTGATGCGCACGTTTGCGAAGGTGCCGCGCGTCATCACGCGGTCGTTGCCGCGGCGGGAGCCGTAGCTGTTGAAGTCCTGCGGCACGACGTGCTTTTCCTGGAGGTACAGGCCGGCGGCCGAAGTCTTCTTGATCGCGCCCGCCGGGCTGATGTGGTCCGTCGTCACGGAGTCGCCGAAGATCGCCAGGGCGCGCGCGTTGCGGATGTCGCACACGCCTTCCGTGACCATGCTGAAGCGGTCGAAGAACGGCGGCTCCTGGATGTACGTCGAGTTGGGGTCCCACTTGTAGACCTTCCCGGCCGTAGTGGGGATCTCGTTCCAGAGGGGGTTGGCGTCGACGAAATCCGAATAGAGCCGCCGGTAAGTGTCCGGATCGACCGAGCGCGAGAGCGCCGCCTGGATCTCGGCGAGGCTCGGCCAGATGTCCTTCAGGTACACGTCGGACCCGTCGCCGCCCCGGCCGAGCGGCTCCTTCGTCACGTCGATGTCGACCCGGCCCGCCAGGGCAAAGGCGACGACCAGGGGAGGGCTCATCAGGAAATTGGCTTTGATGTTCTGCTGCACCCGCGCTTCGAAGTTCCGGTTGCCCGAGAGCACGCTCGCGGCGATCAAATCGCGGGACGTGACCACCTCCTCGATCCCGGGATCCAGGGGGCCGGAGTTTCCGATGCAGGTCGTGCACCCGTATCCGACCAGGTTGAATCCGAGCTGGTCGAGCGGCTTCTGGAGACCCGTGCGGGCGAGATACTCCGTGACGACGCGCGAGCCGGGGGCCAGCGACGCCTTCACCTTCGGAGAGACCGTCATCCCGCGCGCGACCGCCTTCTCCGCGAGCAGGCCGGCCGCGAGCATCACGCTCGGGTTCGACGTGTTCGTGCAGGACGTGATCGCCGCGATCAGAACGTCGCCATGGCCGAGCGTGACGACCGCCGGCGCCATATGTTCTTCGGGCACGTCCTCGATGCGGTCGGGGCTCGGCCGGTTGTTCACCATTTCCGTTTCGGTCCAGGGGTTGGTGTCCTTCTGTATCGACTGAACCGCGATCGATCCGGTGTGCTCCTGGTGCCCGCCGCCCTCCATCGGAACCTCCGGCGTCGGTCCCTCGAACCCGATCCGGGCGCGGAACCGCTCGGAGAGATCGGCTTCGCGCTTTCCGTACCCGTTCTCCGTGACGGGCGCCCCGAGGAGCTCGCGAAACCGGCGCTTCAGATCGGGAAGGTCGATGCGATCCTGAGGCCGCCTGGGCCCCGAGACGCTCGGGCGGACCGCCGCGAGGTCGAGCTCGATCACCGACGTGTAGTCGCACTGCCCGGCCGAAGGCATGCCGAACAGCTCCTGCGCCTGGAAGTACGCTCGGAAGGCCGCGACGTGCTCTTCCGAGCGCCCGGTCGCGAGGAGGTACCGGCACGACTCCTCGTCGACCGGGAAGTACCCCATGGTGGCGCCGTATTCCGGGGCCATGTTGGCGATGGTGGCGCGGTCGGGGAGGGGCAGCGAAGCGGCCCCTTCGCCATGAAACTCGACGAATTTTCCGACGACCTTCGCGGCGCGGAGAACCTGCGTGCAGTGCAGCGCGAGGTCCGTCGCCGTGACGCCTTCGGAAAGCCGCCCCTTCATGTGCACGCCGACGACGTCCGGCGCGAGAAAATACACGGGCTGGCCGAGCATCCCCGCTTCCGCCTCGATGCCTCCGACGCCCCACCCGACGATCCCGAGCCCGTTGATCATCGTCGTGTGCGAGTCAGTCCCCACCACGGTGTCGGGAAACCACACGCCGTCGCGCTCGAGCACGCCGCGAGCGAGGTACTCGAGATTGACCTGGTGGCAGATGCCGATCCCGGGTGGCACCACGTCGAACCCGTGAAAGGCCTGCATGCCCCACTTCAAAAACTCGTAGCGGGCGCGGTTTCGCCGGAACTCCATCTCCATGTTCCGCTGGAACGCGTCGGGCACGGACCACACGTCCACCTGCACGGAGTGGTCGACGACGAGAGCGACGGGGACCAGCGGCTCGATGACCGAGGGGTCCTTGCCCATGCGCTCGACCGCGGAGCGCATGGCCGCGAGGTCGACCAGGAGGGGCACGCCCGTGAAGTCCTGCAGGAGGATCCGGGCGACGATGAACGGGACCTCGGCGACGCGCTCTCCGCCCGCACGCCAGCCGGCCAGCGCCCGGACGTCGTCCTCCCGGATGCGCTTGCCGTCCACGCCGCGGAGCACCGACTCGAGGACGACGCGCAGGCTGGCGGGCAGGCGCGAGATGGCCCCGGCGCCGGCCTTCTCGAGCGCGGGGAGCGAGTAGAAAGCCGCCGATTTCCCCGGCCCCGGAGAGAACTCCCGTCTCACGCCAAAAGGGTCGGTCGTCGTCATGGGATGGGGAAGAGATCCCTCCTCGAGGCGGTTTCAGCCGGAAGCGCAGTCTATGAAGCCATCCGGGACAGGTCAAGCGGTTGCGAGAGCGCCGAACCTTACGAAGGGCGCGGTGACCCCCGAATCTTTTCGGGGCGTGATGTCATAGTTCCTCCATATTTCGACTCGTCGGAACGCTTCAGGGTCCGCGGCTCCGTGCCGCGTCCCCCGCAGCAAAAGGAGAGCGCATGAAGAAGAGGGTCGCCATCCTGTCCGCCACCGCCGTCATCCTGCTCACCGCCTCGGCCGCATTCGCCGCTCCCGAGACTTTCAGCTTCGACAAGGGGCACAGCCTCGTCGGGTTCCGCATCCGCCACTTCGTCTCGAAAGTCGAAGGGCGCTTCCGGGATTACGACGGGACCATCTCGCTCGACCGTCAGAACCCGGCCGCTTCGCGCGTCGACGTGACGATCCAGGCCGCGTCGATCGACACGGGCTCCGAGAACCGCGACAAGGACCTGAGGTCTGCGAACTTCTTCGACGTGGAGAAGTTTCCGACGATCTCCTTCAAGAGCACGAAGGTCGCCCCGAAGGGGAAGGACGCGTACGACGTGACGGGCGATTTCACGATGCACGGCATCACGAAAACGATCACGATCCCCGTCCGGCACGGCGGATTCGCCAGGGCGGGCAAGGTCGAGAAGGCCGGCTTCGAGGTCGCCTTCACTCTCGACCGGAAGGAGTACGGCATCACCTGGAATCGAACCGTTGACGCCGGAGGCGTGATGCTCGGCGACGACGTCGAGATCAATATCCAGGTCGAGGCGAACAAGCCGCTCGAGGACGCGAAGCCGGCGGTCCCGCCGCCCGCAAAATCGGGGCGGTAGACACCCCCTCATCCCGCGGGAGCCGGCGCCCTCCGATGCCGGGGGGCCGGCTCTCCCAGCCGGGGCCGCTCCAGCCGGCTTGATCCAGTAGACTCGGATCGCCCGATGGAATGGCACGCGCTCGGCTGGCTCGCCGTCGCTCTCTACGTGGGAGCCGAGGCGCTCTCTATCCTCTCGCTGCTGAAGCCCGGCCGCGCGTCGTCGGGCACGATCCTGCGCACCTCCGCCGCCTCCGTGCTCCTGGCCGCCGGGCTCGCGCTCCACTTCGCCGATCTCGAGATCACCGCGCGGATGCTCCACTCCGTCCCCTACAGAACCTTCGGCGGCTCGCTCTCGCTCTTCGGCTGGATGCTCGGCGTCTCTTATCTCGCGCTTCTCTTCCGGCATCGGGAGCGCGCGATCGGGCCGTTTCTGATCCCGTTTGTCATCCTGTTCTCGGCGGCCGGCCTCCTCCTCCCGATGCGGGCCGCCGCTCCCGACAGCGAGATGCGCGGCTCGCTATTCGCGATGCACGTCACCCTCGGCATCCTGGGATACGCCGCGTTCACCTTCTCCTTCGTCCTCTCGGTCCTCTACCTCGTTCAGAACCGGCAGATCCGGCGGGGCCGGACCGGCATTCTCTTCGCCCGACTGCCGCCGCTCGAGGTGATCGGGAAGATGAACCGCACGAGCGTCTCGATCGGCATCGCGGTGCTCGCCGCGTCGGTCCTGTTCGGTCTCCTGTGGGCCAACCGCGTCTGGGCGACGATGGGGGATCCCAAGATCGAGTGGGCGATCGCGACGCTCGCGCTCTACGGATTCCTGCTGTGGATGGAGAGGCGAGGGTGGAAGGGACCCCGCGTCGCGATCCTGTCGATCCTGGGATACGGCCTCGTCCTCTTCTCCTACACGATCGTGAACATGTTCTTCTCCCGCTCTCACGGATTCCGATGAGCCCGGCCGCCGACGCCCGACTGCTCCTGCTCGGCTGGGACTTCCGCGGCGCGGAGGGCTCCGTCCGCGACCGGATCGCGCTCTCCGCGGACGAGGTGAGCGAGGCGCTGCGCTCGCTGCTCGGCAAGGGAATCGTCTCTGAGGGCGTGATCGTCTCGACGTGCCACCGAAGCGAGATCTACGCCCTCTTCGGCGAGGGGCCGGACGCGGGGGAGCTCGTCACCCGGTACGTTTCGGAATGGCGCGGCCTGGAACCCGAGGCGCTGGAGCGGGCGGGCTTCCGCCGCGAGGGCCCGGAGGCCGCCCGTCATCTCTTCCGCGTCGCGTCCGGGCTCGACTCGATGGCGCTCGGAGAGAGCGAGGTCCTCGGGCAGGTGCGGCAGGCATTCCGCATCGCGAAGGAGTCGGGAGCCACGCGCGCCGTGCTCCACCGGCTCTTCGAGTCTGCGGTCGCCGCCGGGAAACGGGTGCGCGCGGAAACGGAGATCGGGCGGCATCCTCTCTCCGTCGTCTCGATCGGGTTCGAGCTCGCCACGAAGGTCTTCGGCGACCTCTCCCGCCGGACCGTGCTCGTCCTCGGGGCGGGAGACACGGGAAGCCTCTTCGCGCGCCAGGCTCTCGACGCCGGCGTCCGCGACCTTCGGATCGCGAACCGCACTCCCGGCCGCGCCGAGAGTCTCGCCGAGCGCGTCTCGGGGCTCGTCGTTCCCTGGGAAGACGTCGCCCGGGAATTGGCCGCGGCGGACGTGGTGGTCGGGACGACCGCGCGCCCCAGGCCGGTCGTCCGGCGCGACGACGTGGAGAACGCCATGAGGCAGCGGCGAGGGCGCCCGATGTTCTTCCTCGATCTGGCCGTGCCCCCCGACGTCGAGCCCGCGGTGCGCGACGTTTACAACACCTTCGTGTACGGGGTGAACGACCTCGAGACGGTGGCGGAGGACAACCGGCGCCGGCGCGCCCGCGAAGTCCCCCGGGCCGAAGAGATCCTCGAGGAGGAGCTCGCGAAGTTCCTCGCCTGGATGGGAAACCTCGCGGTCGTGCCGACCGTGACCGGCCTGCGCGGGCACCTGGACCGGATTCGCGACGAGGAGCTCGAGAGGCTTCCGCCCTCCGACCGCGAGCGGTTCGCGGCGTACGCGAACTCCTTTTCCGCCCGCCTGCTCCATGAGCCGATGCGGCGCCTGAAGTCGGAGGAGGACGCCGGTCGACGTCTCGACCGGGTCGAAGCGGTGCGCCACCTCTTTCATCTCGACGAGGACGAGTGAGGAGAGAAACCGTGCCGGCGAAACGCGAACGACGAAGGGCGGCAGCCCGATGACGGCGGTCGCGGTTCGCGGAAAGATCCGGCTGGCGGCGCGCGGGTCCGCCCTGTCGCTCGCGCAGGTCGAGCTCACGGCCCGGGCTCTCGGCGCGTTCGTCGAGACGGAGATCACGACCTATCGCACGACCGGAGACCGGCTGTCGCACCTGGACGCCGCGATCACGGGCAAAGGGATCTTCACGAAGGAGATCGACGAGGCGCTTCTCGACGGCCGCGCCGACGTCGGCGTGCACAGCCTGAAGGATCTGCCGTCCGAGCTTCCGGCCGGCCTCGTCCTCGCCGCCGTGCCGCCTCGCGAGGACGCGAGCGACGTGCTGATCTCGCGCCCGCGCCGGAAATTCGCGGAGCTGCCGACGGGAGCGCGCGTGGGCACCGGCAGCCCGCGGCGCCGGGCGCAACTTCTCGCCGCCCGGCCGGAC
>JALYUA010000277.1 GCA_030854005.1 Acidobacteriota bacterium | reverse complement strand
GACGAAGCGT
Organism: Acidobacteriota bacterium; assembly: GCA_030854005.1. GTDB lineage: Bacteria > Acidobacteriota > Thermoanaerobaculia > UBA5066 > Gp7-AA6 > JALYUA01. Next base: position 6,259 of record JALYUA010000277.1, on the reverse strand, counting down.
TTGCGCACCGGTCGCTCGAGAAATTTTCGGAGTTCGAGAAGGCGGGCAAGACGATCCTCCTCGTGTCGCACGACCTCTCGCTCGTCGCCGACCGCTGCCGCCGGGCGATCTGGCTCGACGCGGGGCGCCTGGTGGCCGACGGCCCCGCGCCCGACACCGTCGCGCGCTATCGGGAGAGCGTCGCCGAGCGGGAAGGGGAGAAGCGCCTGGCGCCGGGCGCCGCGCCCCCCGCCGGATCGATCGGATCGGGCCGGGCCCGCGTCGTGGCCGTGCGCGTTCTCGACGCCCGCGGCCGTCCGAGCGGCCGCCTGCGCTCCGGCGAGCCCGCCTCGCTCGAGATGGACGTCCGTGCGGACCCCGGGCTTCGCGACTTCGTCTTCGGCTTCGCCCTCTCGACGGTCGCCGGACAGCCGGTCTTCGGTTCCAACACCGCTCTCGAGGGTCTCGACGGCGAGTCGTTCTCCGGAGAGGCGCGCGTCCGCCTGGAGATTCCCGCACTCTCGCTCGCTCCCGGGGTCTACTCGGTCGACGCCGCGATCCACGCCGCCGACGGCGCGCCCTACGAGTACCGGCGGGACGTGATCCGATTCGAGGTGACCGCCGAGACGGCGACGTCGGGGGTCTGGAACCCCCGGCGGCGCTGGCGCACCGAGGGCGGCGTGCGGTGGAAGGAATGACCGCCGTCCAGAACGAAAGGCCCCTCGAAAGCCCCTCGAAGCTGCGGGCGTTCCTGCGCCGCCGCTTCACGCGGGAGGGGACGCTCGGGCTGTACCTCACCATGGGATTTCTCGCCTCGGCCGTCCTCGTGATTCTTCTCTCGCTCGTGCTCGACGAGGTGACGGAGCTGCCGGGCCCGCTCGGGATCGACCGGTCCGTGACGATGGCGATGCGGGACATCCACACTCCCGCCCGCACTCGCGCCCTTCTCGTCGTGACGAATCTCGGCGATTACCGATTCCTTGTGCCGAGCATGCTGATCGCGTCGGGACTTCTGGCGGCCGCCGGCCGGCGTGTCTCGGCGCTTTTGTTTCTGGGATCGGTCCTGGGAGGCTGGGCGCTCGAGTCGATCATGAAGATCGTGTTTCATCGCCATCGCCCGGACCTCTGGCCCGCTCTCGTGACGGAGAAGACCTTCAGCTTTCCGAGCGGCCACGCGACGATGTGCACCCTCTTCTTCGGAGGCATCGCGGCGCTGGTGTTCCACGTCACGAAGCGCCGCCTCTACCGCGTCGCGGCCCTCGCCGCCGGCATTCCGCTCGCCATCGCTGTCGACTTCTCCCGGGTGTATCTCGGCGCCCACTGGCTGACGGACGTGATCGCGGGAACCCTGCTCGGGCTCTTCTGGGTCGTGCTCTGCGCGACGGGAACGGAGTATTTCGCGAGAAGGTCGCTCCGACTCGCGTCGGCCGCCAAATCCGGACCGCGGCGCACGCGCGGCTAGAATCGCGCCCGCATGCGAAAAAACTTCCTGCCGTTCGCCCGGCCTTCGATCGGCGACGAAGAGATCGCGGAGCTGATCGACACGCTCAAATCCGGGTGGATCACGACGGGGCCGAAGGTCGAGCGGTTCACCGCGGACTTCTCGGCGTACGTCGGCGGCCGGTTTGCCGTCCCCGTGTCCTCGGCGACCGGCGGACTGCACGTCGCCCTTCTGGCGCTCGGGATCGGGCCGGGGGACGAGGTCATCACGACGCCGATGACCTTCGTGGCGACCCTCAACACGATCGTCCACTGCGGGGCCGTCCCGGTCCTGGTCGATATCGACCGGGCGACCCTGAACATCCGCGCGGAAGAGATCGAGAAGAAGATCACGTCGAAGACGAAAGCGATCCTTCCGGTCCACTACGTCGGGCAGCCGGCAGACCTCGATCCGATCCTCGAGACCGCGTCCCGGCGCGGCGTCGCCGTTCTCGAAGACGCGGCGCACGCGGTCGGGTCCGAGTACCGGGGGAAGCGAATCGGCTCCTTTCCGACCACGTCGGTTTTTTCGTTTCATCCGAACAAGAACATGACGACGGGCGAGGGCGGGATGGTCGTCACCTCCGACGAAGCGGTGTTCGAGAAGGCGTCGCTCCTGAAGTTCCACGGCATGGACCGGGAATCGTGGAAGCGGTTCGCGAAGGCGGGCAGCCCGCGGTACGACGTCGCCCTGCCGGGATTCAAGTACAACATGATGGACATCCAGGCGGCGCTCGGGCTCCATCAGCTCAGGAGGCTCGAAGGATTTCTCGTCGAGCGCGAGCGGCTCGCGCGGCGATACGACGCGGCCCTCGCCGGCGCGGACGGACTGATCCTTCCTTCACTCGTCCCGTATCCCGTCCGGCACGCCTGGCACCTGTACACGCCGCTCGTCGACGTCGACCGGCTCAAGATCGGCCGCGACCAGTTCATGGCCGAGCTGAAGGCCCGCAACATCGGGACGGGGATCCACTACACGGCCGCCCACGAGTTCTCCTACTACGCGAACCGCTTCGGCTGGCGCCCCGAGGACTTCCCGGAGGCGCACTTCGTTTCGGAGCGCATCGTCTCGCTGCCGCTCTTTCCGGGCCTCACGGACGGAGACCAGGACGACGCGATCGAGGCAATCCGCGATGTGCTGGCTGCGTTCAGGGGCTGACCGCCCCTTTCTGGCTGACAGCTGACAGCTGAGAGCCGACAGCTTAAGATCCAAGCCGCCACATGCGAACCATCCGGAACGGGCCATGAAGGTCTCGGTCGTCGTCCCCGTCTACAACGAGCAGGCGAACCTGGACGAGTTTTTCCGGCGCGTCCTCGGGGTGATGGACGGGCTCGCCGGTCCCTACGAGCTCCTGCTGGTGGACGACGGGAGCCGCGACCGGTCTCTCGATATCCTGAAGACGTGGGCGGCGCGCCGGCCGGACGTCGTCCGTGTGCTCGAGCTCTCCCGCAACTTCGGGCAGCATCCGGCGATCCTGGCGGGATTCCGCGACGTCACGGGAGACGTCGTCGTGACCCTCGATGCCGACCTCCAGAATCCCCCCGAAGAGATTCCGAAGCTCCTCTCGAAGGTGGAGGAAGGCTACGACGTCGTCGGCGGTGTCCGCGTCTCGCGACAGGACTCCTTCGCCCGCCGCTTCGCCTCGCGGATCGTGAACCGGGTGACGGTGGCGATCACCCGCATGCGGCTGACCGACTTCGGGTGCATGCTCCGCGCGTACTCCCGCGACGTCGTCGACGAGATCAACCGCACGGAGGAAGCCTCGACGTTCATCCCCGCGCTCGGGCAGAGCTTCGCGCGAAACCCGACCGAGATCGAGGTCGCGCACGCGCCGCGGACGGGCGGCGAGTCGGCGTACTCGCTCTACCGGCTGATCCGCCTGAACTTCGATCTCATGACGGGGTTCTCGTCTGTGCCGCTCCAGCTCTTCGGCATCCTCGGGATGTTCGTCGCCCTCGGAGGGATCGCGTTCGGCATCTTCCTCTTCGTCCGGCGCCTGATCGTCGGCGCGGAAGTCGAGGGAGTCTTCACTCTCTTCGCGATCCTGTTCACGCTGCTCGGCGTCGCGATGGCCGGCCTCGGCATCGTGGGCGAGTACGTCGGACGGATCTACGAGCAGGTGCGCGGCCGGCCGCGGTTCTCGGTGCGCCACGTGTGGGGCTTGCGCGGCGAGACGTCCTCCAGTCCGACCGGGTCCGCGGCAATGCCCGTCTCGCCCGCCCCCGCCGAGCCCTCTCCGGCGGTCCGGCGTTGACGCGCATCGGCGTCTTCGCTTACTCCGACACCGGCCACGCGTGTCTGAAGTCGCTGCTCGACGCGGGGCGGGACGTGGTCTTCGTCGGGACCCACGCCGACCGCCCTGACGAGGCGCAGTGGTTTCCGAGCGTCGCGGAGCTCGCCCGGGAGCGCGGCATCGCGCCCGCGATCGTCGAAGACCCCCGATCGCCCGAGGTCCTGGAGGCCGTGCGGCGCGCCGCGCCGGATCTCCTCTTCTCGTTCTATTACCGGGGCCTCCTTCCCGACGCGATGCTCCGGCTGCCGGCACGGGGCGCCTTCAACGTCCACGGGTCGCTGCTCCCGAAATACCGCGGCCGGGCGCCCGTGAACTGGGCCGTGCTGAAGGGCGAGACGGCGACGGGGGCCACGCTGCACGTGATGACGGCCCGCGCGGACGCGGGAGACATCGTCGACCAGGAGGGCGTGCCGATCGGGCCCGATGACACCGCGCTCGAAGTCCAGCGCCGCGTGACGGCGGCGGCGGTGCGCGTCCTGACCCGGCGGCTTCCCGAGCTCGAAGCGGGCAACGCGCCGCGCGTGCCGCAGGACGAGTCCCGGGCGACAAAGTTTCCCCGTCGCACGCCCGAGGATGGCCGGATCGACTGGTCGTCGAGCGCGAAGCAGGTCCACGACCTCGTGCGGGCCGTCACGCATCCCTGGCCGGGAGCGTTCACGGACATCTTCGGGGGGAAGACGACGCTGTGGAAGACGGGCGCGCCGAACCTGGGCGCGCACGACAACTTCCCCGGGCAGATCCGGATCGAGGCGGGACGCCTCTACGTCGCGTGCGGCGACGACCGGTACGTCGAGATCCTCGCGTTGCAGCGGGAGGGAGAGGACGAAATGGAATCCAGCCGGTTCATCGCGCAGGCCGTGACCCCATGAGGGTGCTGATCCTCGGAGTGAACGGGTTCATCGGGAACGCCCTCACCGAACGGATCCTGGGCACGACGGACTGGGAGGTGTCGGGGCTCGACATCGGCAGCGACAAGATCGCCCCGTTCCTGGGGCATCCCCGCTTCACGTACCTCGAGGGCGACATCGCCATCAACAAGGAATGGATCGAATACCAGGTCAAGAAATGCGACGTCGTTCTGCCGCTCGTCGCGATCGCGACGCCGGCGGCCTACGTGCGCAACCCGATCGCGGTCTTCGAGCTCGACTTCGAAGAGAACCTCCGCATCGTGAAGCAGGCCGTTCGGTACAGGAAGAGGGTCGTGTTTCCGTCCACCTCGGAAGTGTACGGGATGTGCCCCGACCCCGAGTTCGACGAGGAGCGCTCGACCCTCGTGTACGGCCCGATCCACAAGCAGCGGTGGATCTACTCCTGCTCCAAACAGCTGCTCGATCGGGTGATCTGGGCCTACGGGGCGTCGAGCGGGCTGAAGTTCACGCTGTTCCGTCCCTTCAACTGGATGGGCCCGCATTTGGACGACGTGGACTCGCCCAAGGAAGGGTCGAGCCGTGTCCTGACCCAGTTCCTGCACAACATCCTCTACGGCGAGCCGGTCAAGCTCGTCGACGGAGGGACGCAGCGCCGGTCGTTCACCTACATCTCCGACGGCATCGACTGCCTCATGAAGATCCTCGAGAACGAGAACGGCGCGGCGGACGGCGGGATCTTCAACATCGGCAATCCCGCCAACGATCTCTCGGTGCGGCAGCTCGCGGAGGCCCTGGTGGCCGCCGTCGCCGCTCACCCGAACTTCGGAAAGAAGGCTCTCCAGACTCCCATCGTGGAAGTGTCGTCCGGCGAGTACTACGGCGAGGGCTACCAGGACATCCTGACGCGCGTTCCCTCGATCGTCCGCGCGAAGGAGATTCTGGGCTGGGAGCCGCGCGTTCCCATGGAGGAGGCGATCAGGAGGACCGTCGCCTTCTACCTCGACAAGCGCCCGGCGAAGAGTTGACGGCGCCGCCGGGCGCCGGTCCCGCCCCGCGGCGCGTCGCGCTCAAAGTGGACGCGGACACCCTCGTCGGAACGCGCGAAGGGATCCCGGCGCTTCTCGACATTTTCGCCCGGCGCGGCATCCGCGCCACGTTCTTCTTCACGTTCGGACCGGACCGCTCGGGAGTCGCCGCGCGCCGCGTGTTCACGCGCCCCGGGTTCCTCCGGAAGATGTGGAAGAGCCGCGCGGCGTCGCTCTATGGATTTCCCACCATGCTCTACGGGACGCTGCTGCCCGCTCCGCGGATCGGTGAGAGGTGCGCGAGAGAGATCCGATCCGTCGCGGAAGCGGGGCATGACACCGGCGTTCACGGCTGGGACCACGTCGGATGGCACGACGGGCTCGACCGCTGGTCCGAGGACAAGATCCGCGAGCACGTCGAGCGCGCCCACGCGGAGTACCGGCGGATCTTCGGGGCGCCGGCCGTCTCGAGCGCGGCGCCGGGATGGACGGCGAACGCCCGCTCCCTCGCGATCGAGGCGGAGCGGGGCCTGTCCTTCACCTCCAACTCGCGGGGCGGCTCGCCGTAGAGGATGTTGTGCAGGAACTGGGTCAGGACACGGCTCGACCCTTC
>JALYUA010000268.1 GCA_030854005.1 Acidobacteriota bacterium | reverse complement strand
GTCGTGAACTCGCCCCACAATCCGACCGGCAAGGTATTCACGCGCGAGGAGCTCGAAACGATCGCCGCGCTCTGCCGCGACAGGGACGTCCTCTGCATCACCGACGAGGTGTACGAGCACCTCGTCTACGACGGAACCCACGTTCCCATGGCAACGCTGCCGGGGATGCGGGAACGGACGATCACCATCTCGAGCTTCGGGAAGACGTTCTCGCTGACGGGCTGGAAGATCGGCTGGGCGGCGGCCCCGGTCCCGCTGACGGAGGCGGTCCGCGCGGCCCACCAGTTCGTCACGTTCGCGACGGCCACGCCGCTCCAGCATGCCGCGGCGGTCGCCCTCTCGCTCGGGACGGAATACATCAGCCTTCTCCGCGACACGTATCGCGGAAAACGGGATTACCTCGTGCGCGAGTTGAAACGCATCGGGTTCGAAGTCGACGCCCCCGCCGGAACGTATTTCGTCTGCGCGGACTTCCGGCCCCTCGGCTTCAAGGACGACGTCGCGTTCTGCCGGATGTTGATCGAGAAGTGCGGCGTGGCGGCGATTCCGCCGAGCGCCTTCTACGACCACAAGCGGCTGGGAAAGACCTACGTGAGGTTCGCGTTCTGCAAGAAGGACCACACGCTGGAAACGGCGGTGGCGAGGCTCGGGCAGCTATGCGCGTAGCGATCGTGCAAATGGACCTCGCCTGGGAGGACGTTGCCGAGAACCACCGCCGCGCGCGCCGCCTCGCCGCTGACGCCGCGGCGCAGGGAGCGCGTCTCGCCGTCTTTCCCGAGATGTTTTCGACCGGCTTCTCGATGGCGGCGGACCGGATCGCGCAGCCCGAGGGCGGCCCGTCGGAGACGTTTCTCCGGGAGACCGCGCGCGAGCTCGAGCTCTGGCTGCTCGCGAGCGTGCCCGAGGCGGGACAGCCGCGCCCCCGAAACGTGGCCCTCCTCGTCTCCCCGGCTGGCGCCGTCACCCGGTACGCGAAGATCCATCCCTTCACCTTCGGCGGCGAGGACCGGCACTACGCCGCCGGCGAGCGGGTCGTGACGGCCGCCGTGGAAGATCTCCGCGTGACTCCCCTGATCTGCTACGACCTCAGATTTCCGGAGCCGTTCCGGCTGGCCGCCGGCGAGACGGACATGTACGCGGTGATCGCGAACTGGCCCGATTCCCGGCGCGAGCACTGGCGCGCGCTGCTCCGGGCCCGCGCCATCGAGAACCAGGCGTACGTCATCGGCGTGAACCGCGCCGGAGAGGGCGGCGGACTCTCGTACTCGGGTGACTCCGCGGTCATCGATCCGATGGGCGAGACCCTCGGGGAAGCGGGCCCCGGCGAGACGGTGCTCGTCTGCGACATCGATCCGGCAACCGTAACCGCCGTCCGCGCCAGATTCCCCGCCCTCCAGGACGTCCGCCCCGCGTCGTACCGCCGATAGATCGAAGCGGGGCAGCGGCCGAGATCAGCCGTTTACGCGGAGCAACCCCTTACGCCCGCGCCGGCGCGACAGCGCCGAGGGCCGCGACTCCGCCCTCGATGGTCTCTTCCGGGACCGAGAACGAGAACCGCAGATGGCCCTCCCCCTCGGGGCCGAACACGATCCCGGGGACCGTGGCGATCCTTCGCGAGTCGAGCAGCGCGGTCGCCGCCGCGGCGGAATCCCGGCCGAGGGCGGACGGGATCTTCGGAAACAGATACAGCGCCGCCCGCGGCGTCTCGAGCTCGAAACCGGCGCCGCGGAGCCCGGCGACCAGGGCGTCGCGCCGCCGGCGGTAACCGGCCTTCGCCACATCCAGGAAGTCCGGCGGCATCGAGAGGGCTTCCAGCATCGCCCACTGGGTCGGCGTCGAGACTCCGTTGATCGAGTAGAGAACGGCGGTCTGCATCGCGGCGCGCCACCGCTTCGGAACGAGCACGTAGCCCGCGCGCCAACCCGTCATCGAGTAGGTCTTCGAGAGCGTGAAGACGGAGATGGTCCGCTCGGAAAGGCCGGGGAACGAGGCGGGGGAGACGTGCCCTTCGCCCTCGTAGATCAGGTCCTCGTAAGCCTCATCCGAGATCAGCGCGAGCCCGTTCTCCCGAACGAAGGCGGCGACCTCCTCGACCTCGATCCGGCCGAAGACCTGTCCGGTCGGGTTCGTCGGAGAGTTCCAGTAGACGAGCTTCGTCTTCTTCGAAAGCCGCTTCCCGAGCGCCGCGGACAGGCCGTCGCGCCCCGCTTCCTCCGCGGGCACGAGGACAGGCGATGCCCCGTGATACCGGATGACGTCGACGATCGGCGTCCAGTAGGGCGACAGCATCAGCACCTCGTCCTGCGCGTCGAGCAGCGTCGCGAACGCGGCGAAGAGCCCGTGCATCCCGCCGTTGACGACGATCGGGCTCTCGTCGTCGGCGGGGATCGCATTCCGGGTGCGGACCTTCGCCAGGATCGCCTTCCGAAGCTCGGGCACCCCGGACGACGGGGCGTATCGCGTCTCGTTGCGCGCGAGCGCGCGCGACATCGCGGTCTTGATCGGGTCGGGCGTCGGCATGTAGGGCTCTCCGCCCTCGAACCGCCAGACGCGGTGCCCCTGCGCCAGCAGCGCGAGCACCCGGTTGCGAACCTGGACGATCTCCGAGAAGCCGACCGAAGCGAATCGCGACGCAGCGCCCGGAAAGTTTTCGTCTGACACGCGCCGGCCTGCTAGATCTTTTCCGAGATCGCCTTGGCCTGGGTGAAGAGGTAGAGGTATTCGCGCCCTCCGGCTTTCGAGTCGGTTCCCGACATGTTGAACCCCCCGAAGGGGTGCACGCCGACCAGAGCCCCGGTGCATTTCCGGTTGAGATAGAGGTTTCCGCAGAAGAGCTCGCGCTTGCCGCGCTCGAGCCGCTCGCGGTCCCGCGAATAGAGCGCCCCGGTCAGGCCGTACTCGGTATCGTTGGCGACGGCGACGCCTTCTTCGAAGCTGCTCACAGGGATGACGGCGAGCACCGGACCGAAGATCTCCTCCTGCTCGAGGCGCGCGCCGGGCTTCACGCCGTCGACGATCGTCGGAAGGACGAAGAACCCCTCGCCGGGGCCCGGCTCGCCTCCCGCGACGATCTTGCCTTCGCGGCGGCCGATGTCCACGTACTCGAGAATCCGCTTCTGCGCGCGCTCGTTGATCACCGCCCCGACCTGCGTGTCGGGGTCGCGGACGTCCCCGACCTTCAGCTTCTTCGTCTTCTCGACGATCTTCGCGAGCAGCTCGTCGTGCACCTTCTCGTGGACGATGAGGCGCGAGCACGCGGAGCATTTCTGCCCCTGGAATCCGAAGGCGGCGGCGACGACTCCCTTCGCCGCCTCTTCGAGGTCGGCGGTCTCATCGACCAGGATGAAGTCTTTGCCTCCCATCTCCAGGATGGCGCGCTTGATCCAGATCTGCCCCTTCGGAACGCGCCCGGTCTTTTCGCTGATCTCGACGCCGACGTCCCGCGAGCCGGTGAAGGCGACCATCCGCGTCTTCGGGTTTTCCACGAAGGCATTGCCGACCGTGGCGCCGCCGCCCGTCACGAAATTGAGGACGCCCGGCGGGATGCCCGCTTCCTCGGCCGCGTCCAGGAACATGTTCGCGATCGCCGGAGAGTCGGAAGAGGGTTTCAGGACCACGGTGTTCCCGGTCACGAGCGCGGCGGTCGTCATCCCGGTCAGGATCGCGAGAGGGAAGTTCCAGGGCGGTATGACGGCGCAGACGCCGAGAGGCAGGTATTCGAGCTCGTTCTTTTCGCCGGGATACGGCGTGAGCGGCTCCGGATTCGCCAGCCGCTCCATGTCCCTCGCGTAGAACTCGCAGAAGTCGATGGCCTCGGCCGTGTCGCCGTCGGCCTCCGCCCAGGACTTGGACTCTTCGAGGACCATCATCGCGGAGAACTCGTGCTTGCGATCGCGCAGGATTTTCGCGATGCGCAGGACGAGCTCCCAGCGCTCCTTCGGGCTCGTCCGGCCCCAGGTCTCGAACGCCTTCGCGGCGGCATCGACCGCGCGGCCGGCATCCTCGGCGGTTCCCTCCGGGAAGCGGCCGATGACCTGGCTCTTGCGGCACGGGTTCACGGACTCGAACTGGCGCGCCGCGCCGACCCGCTTCCCGCCGATTCGGTTGGACCCTTCGATCGGCAGGCTCGATTCGATCTTTTTCAGCGCCGCCGCGAAGGCGGAGCGGTGCGCTTCGACCGAAAAATCCGTCAGGGGCTCGTTCTTGAATTCAGGCAGCACGTCGATTCCTCCGGGTTGCGGAATCTATCAGGACGGGCAGGGCGGCCGGCCGCCGGGCGTCCCCACCATCGTTTCCCCGGCGAAGCTCGACCGGCCCCTGTACCAGCGCGACGAGGTCTTCCCGCCCGCTTCCCGTTCCGGTTTCCCGATCCGTGCGCTCTGACACCTGATAACTTTCCGCCATGAACC
>JALYUA010000247.1 GCA_030854005.1 Acidobacteriota bacterium | reverse complement strand
TCTCCGAGCCGTCCTGCACGCCGCCGAGGCCGCGCCCGTTCCGGAGCGGGGCCGGGGCTACGGCCGCGACGTGTGGGCGCGCCTTCAGCCGCGGCTCTCGGAGCCTCCGCCGCGGGCATGGCGAGCGATAGCCTCGTTGCCGTTCGGTTTCCGGTCCCTCGCGGCGGGCGCCGCGATCGCCGCGCTCGTCCTCGCGGCGTTCCTCGCGGGCCGTCTCGCCGCTCCCCGCCCGCCGGGGGCGGAGGAGCTCGCCGCGCTGCGCCAGCGGCTTCTCTTCGCCGAGCTCTCCGGCCACCTGGCGCGGTCCGAGGCCGTTCTCCTGGAGCTTTCGAACGCTCCCGACGGCGCGCTCGACGTCTCGGCCGAGCAGGCGCGCCTGACGGAGCTGCTGCCCGCCAACCGGCTCATCCGACAGTCCGCCCGGCGCGCCGGCGAGCCGGCCATCACCGGAGTTTTAGACGAGCTGGAGCGGGTGCTGCTCGACGTCGAGCACGGACCCTCCCGGCTGACCGGGGCGCAGCGCGAGGCGCTCGCCCGCCGCATCGAGGCCGACGGGGTGCTGTTCCGGCTTCGCGTCCTCTCGTCGCGAATTCGCGCCGGGGAGCGAACGGCCCCCTCCCATCGGGACGCCCTGACGGAAAGGAAACGCGCATGAAAAGACGAGCCCTCTGCCTCCTGGTCCTCGGCCTCTCCGCGGGGCTCGCCCCCCCTGCGGCCGCTCTCTCCTTCGAGGCGCTCCTCGTGCCCGAGGCGCCGGACCCGGACGAACGGGCGGCGCGCGAGACCGAGATGTACGACCGGGGGACGCGAGCTTTGGACGACGGGGAGTGGGAAGTAGCGGTCAAGTCCTTCCGGAAGACCGCCGAGTTAAACGGCGCGCGGGCGGACGGCGCGACGTACTGGCTGGCCTACGCGCTCAACAAGCAGGGCCGGCCGGACGCCGCGCTCGAGATTTTGCGCGGCTTCGCTTCCAAATATCCGAAGAGCACCTGGCGCAAGGAGGCGCGCGCGCTGGAGCTCGAGATCCAGCCGGCGTCCGGCGGCGCCGTGCTGCGCGAGGACGGCAACGACGAGGACCTGAAGCTGATGGCGCTCAACAGCCTGATGAACACGGATCCGGAGCGCGCTCTCCCGCTGCTCGAGAAGGTCTTGAACGGCTCCGCGTCGCCCAAGCTCAAGGAGCGGGCCCTCTTCGTCCTCGCCCAGAGCTCGTCCCCCCGGGGAAGGGAGATCCTCGCCTCCGCCGCCCGCGGCAAGTCGGGGCCGGACCTGCAGGAAAAGGCGATCCACTATCTCGGCGTCTTCGGAGGAAAAGGCAACGCGCAGCTGCTGTCGGAAATCTACGACTCCTCGACGTCGAACGAAGTGAAGGAGAGGATCCTCCATGCCTTCATGGTGTCGGGGAACCGGGAGCGGGTCCTCGCCGCCGCGCGCACCGAGAAGAGCCCGACGCTGCGGTCGGCCGCGGTCCACCAGCTCGGCGTCATGGGCGCGCGCGCCGAGCTCTGGCAGATGTATCGGGCCGAGTCCGCCGAAAGCGTGAAGGATTCGATCCTCCAGGCGATGTTCATCGCGGGAGACGTCGATCACGTCCTCGAGCTCGCGCGGTCGGAGCCGTCGCCCACGCTTCGCCGCGCCGCGATCCACCGGCTCGGCCTGATGGGCGACCGTGGCAACGCCGGTCCCGCTCTGCTCTCGATCTACCAGGGAGAAAAGGACGCGGAGGTCCGAAAGGCGGCCCTGCAGGGGCTCTTCCTCCAGAACAACGCGCGCGCTCTGGTCGAGATCGCCCGCACCGAGAAGGATCCGCGGATGAGAGCCGAGGCGGTCTCGAAGCTCTCGATCATGCACAACAAGGAAGCGACCGATTACATGCTGGAGATCCTGAACCGCTGACGGCGAACGACGAGCGAACAAGGGCGGACGCTCGACGCTCAAATTCGAGAAATTCGAAGGAGGACACCATGCTCCGAGGAACCGCATTCGCGCTGATCGCTTTCGCCGCGGCCGTCTCTCCGGCGGCGGCGTCGAGCGGGCACTGGTCGCAACAGGGCGAGAACATGAGCGGGACGACGGCCGACGATTCGGTGCGCGCCTGCTCCGACATCCTCGTGCGGTGGGACGGCCGCGACGCGGCCCGCGCCGAGGAGAAACTCGCAGTGCCGGCGGGCCGCGATCCGCTGACGGTCCGGCTTCCGAGAAACGCGGGTGCATGGTTCCGCAGCTCCGGCCGCGCCGACTGGGGCGTGCTCGCCTGCAAGGCCGCCGCGTCGGCGGACCTCTTGCCTCAGATCTCCGTGGGAGCGAATCGGGGCGAGCTCGAGGTGAAAGGTCCGCCGGGGGAGAGGTGGACCGTCTTCTTCGTCGTGGACGGACCCGCCGCCGGAAACCTCAGCGCGGAATCCGCGAACGGCCCGCTCCAGTTCGAGGGCTTCTCCGGCCGGATCTCGGCCGGCGTGCAGAACGGGCCTCTCGGTTTCCGCAACTGCACGGCCTCGATCGATGCCCGCGCGCAGAACGGTCCGATCTCCCTGATCGGCACGACGGGGGAAGTCGACGCGCGCGCGGACAATGGGCCGATCTCGGTCTCCGGCGATTCGGGGAACCTCCGGCTGCGGACGTCCAACGGCCCGATTTCGGTCCGGCTGTCGGGCTCCTCGTGGCGTGACGGCCGGCTCGAAGGACGCGCCGTGAACGGACCGGTGACGCTGCACATCCCGGACGGTTACCGCTCGGCGACCCTCGTCGAGAGCGCGGGCCATTCCCCGGTGCGTTGCCGCGCCGCCGCCTGCGACGCGGCGCGAAAGTCCTGGGACGACGATTCGAGGCGCATCGAATTCGGGTCCGGGACCCCCGTCGTGACCCTCTCGACCGTCAACGGCCCGGTCTCGATCGACTCGGGGACGGGGAGGGGCCGGTGACGCGCCGGGGCCCGCTGCTCGCCGCACTGCTGCTCTGGGGGTCCACCGCCCTTCCGGCGTCGGCCGAAGGCCCTCCCGGCCTCTCCAACGCCCGCGCCGAGACTCGGGACGCCTCTTCCGGCCTCGAGCGGGCATTTCGCGCGGCCGCCGCCTCAGCCTCTCCGGTGTGGATCGGATACGCGGTGCCCTCGCCGGAAGGGCATACCGCCTGCTGCGGCGATTCCTGGGACGGGAACGGCTGCTCGGGACACTGCGCACTCGAGCCGGGCCGCGTCTCGCAGACGATCGAGCGCTCTTCCCGCGGCGAGCTGGCGTCGGGGGTCCGCACGCTGGTCTTCCATCGCGCGGAAAAAGGAACGACGACCAGGCTGCGCCTCTTCTCGGACGCCTGCACGATCGACGGCGGCGGCATGGCGGTCGTCTGGCTGACCGGAGTGCGGCCTTCGGAAAGCGTGGCGCTTCTCGCGGGACTGGTCGCCGGCGGCCGGGAGCGCGACGACGAGGAACCGGGCGAAGGCCGCCCCTCCCGCGAGGCGTTGACCGCGATCGCTTTCCACGACGACCCGTCCGCGGACGCGGCACTCGAGAAATTCGCCCTTCCCCCGTCGGCCGAGTCCCTGCGGAAGAAGGCGATGTTCTGGCTCGGAAACTCGCGGGGCCGCCGCGGGTACGAGCTGCTGAAGCGGCTCTCGACGCAGGAGCCCAGCGACTCGGTCCGGAAGAACCTGACGTTCGCGTTGTCCCAGAGCCCGGTTCCGGAAGCGGTCTCCACGCTGATCGAGATGGCGAAGCGGGATGAAAGCCCCGGGGTCCGGGGCCAGGCGCTCTTCTGGCTGGCCCACAAGGCCGGCCGCCGCGCCGCCGACGCGATCACCGCTGCGATCCGGGACGATCCGGAAACCGAGGTCAAGAAGAAGGCGGTCTTCGCGCTGACGCAGCTGCCGTCGGAAGAATCGACGACCCAGCTGATCCACGTCGCGAAGACCAACCGGAATCCCGCGGTCCGGAAGCAGGCCCTCTTCTGGCTCGGTCAGTCGAAGGACCCGCGCGCGCTCGGGTACATCGAGGAGGTGTTGGTGAAGTGAAGGTTGAGCGTTGAGAGGGGGGCACGCCCGTCGCCCGGCGCCCACCGCCCGGCCAGCTAAGATACGGCCCAGTGATCCTCGAAGCGGCGCGACGCGTCCTCCAGATCGAGGCGGATGCCGTCCGCGAACAGATTGGCAACCTGGGTCCGGCGTTCGTACGCGCCGCGAAGGAGATTTCGGCGTCGGCCGGACGCCTGTGCGTGACCGGTCTGGGAAAATCGGGCCTGATCGGCCAGAAGATCGCCGCCACCCTCGCGTCGACCGGCACTCCGGCTTACTTTCTTCACGCGGCGGAGGCGAGCCACGGAGACCTCGGGATGCTCGTGGCGGGCGATCTCGTGCTCGCCCTCTCCTACTCCGGCGAGACGCCCGAGATCGTGCGGCTCCTCGAGTTCGCGCGGACTCGCAGCCTGACGACGATCGCCATGACGGGCACTCCGGGGTCGTCGGTGGCCCTCGCCGCCGATATCGCGCTGGCGATCACCGTGTCGCGCGAGGCCTGCCCGTTGAACCTCGCACCGACGGCCTCGACGACGGCGATGCTCGCGGTCGGCGACGCACTCGCGATGGCGCTCTCCGAGATGCGGGGCTTCCGCGAGGAGGACTTCGCCGCGCTCCATCCCGGCGGCGACCTCGGCCGGCGGTTTCTCAAGGTCAAGGACCTGATGCGGACCGGCGATCGCGTCCCCAGGGTCGGCATCGAGACGCCGATGGCGGACGCGATTCACGAG
>JALYUA010000232.1 GCA_030854005.1 Acidobacteriota bacterium | reverse complement strand
GGCGAGCAGCTCCGCCACGTAGGAGGCGTTTTCACCGAACTCGGAAACGAGCTCCTCGGACAGGTCGACGTCGGGGGTGCGGGTGGCCATAAGGAACGGAATTCTAGTCGCAGAGCCGCTCCGAGGGGGCTCGGGAGGCGAACGCGCGCGCGAACTGGAGGCCGCCTCACGAGACCTTGCTACGATCCTCGCCGTGTACAGAGGCGCGATGCGAACGGCGGCGGCGGCGATGATCCTCCTCTCGGGCCGCCTGCCGCCTGCCGCGGCCGCCGGGGGAGCGCTTTCCGCGGAGACGCGCCGGGCCGCGATTCTCCTGCGAGACAAGGCGTTTGCGCGGACCGGGGCCTCGGAATGGGCTCGGTCGCTGACCGACAGGGTCGGCCCGCGGCCGGCAGGCTCGGCAGGAGACCGGGCGGCGGTGGCCTGGGCCCTCGCGGCGATGAAGTCGGCCGGGCTCACGCGAGTCCGGGCGGAGAGGGTCATCGTCCCCGTCTGGAAGCGGGGCGTCGAGACGGGGAGCATCGTCGCTCCCTGGCCGCAGCCTCTCGTTCTGACGGCGCTCGGGGGAAGCGTCTCGACCCCGCCGGAAGGGCTCGAGGCGGAGGTTCTGGAAGTCTCGTCCCTCGAGGATCTCGAGAGCCGCCCGGAGTCGGCGCGCGGCAAGATCGTCTTCTTCGACAAGAAAATGGCCCGCTCTGCCGACATGAGCGGATACAGCCGCGCCGTCGACGTGAGAGGGGAGGGCGCATCCGCCGCCGCGAAGGCCGGAGCGGTCGGGGCCCTCATTCGGTCGATCGGGACCGATCGAAACCGGACGCCCCACACAGGCGGCGTCACCTACGCCGAAGGGGTCCCGCGGATCCCGGCGGCGGCGCTCTCGATTCCGGACGCGGAGCTCCTCGAGCGGATCGTCGCGGAAGGCCGGCCCGTCCGCGTGCGATTCACGCTCGGATGCGCTGCGGAGCCCGACGCGGAATCCGCCAACGTCGTGGGCGAGATCCCGGGCCGGGGCAAGGACCCGGAGATCGTGCTCCTCGGCGCGCACCTCGATTCGTGGGACCTGGGAACCGGTGCGATCGACGACGCCGCGGGCTGCGGCATCGTGCTCGAAGCCGCGCGCGCGATCGTGGACACGAAGCTCCGTCCCCCGCGGACCATTCGCGTCGTGCTGTTCGCCAACGAGGAACATGGCCTGTCCGGTGGCAAGGCGTACCGCGAAGCGCATTCCGGAGAGCTTTCCCGCCACGTAGCGGTGCTCGAGGCCGACAGCGGATCCGGCCGGCCGCTCGCGTTGTCCTGGCTCGCCGGTCCGTCCGCCGAACCGGCGTTGCGCGAGCTCGCGGAAATCTTAGAGCCGCTCGGCGCCGGGGATCTCCGGCCCGGAGGGTCCGGCGGCGCCGATGTGTCGCCTCTGCGCGCCGACGGCGTCCCTCAGTTTTCCATCCGGCAGGATTCGTCGCGTTACTTCGACTGGCATCACACCGCCAACGACACGTTCGACAAGATCGAGCCGGAGTCGATGGACCGCAACGCGGCCGCCGTCGCCGCGTTCGCCTGGACGGCCGCATCGGTCGAACCGCCATTCGAGCGCATTCCCGAGGACAAACGCACCGAGCCTCAGCGCGCCCGCAGGCGCTGAAGCTCCCCGAATCCGGAGGCTCTGCCGTTTTCGAGAGCCGTTCCGCCTCACTCCCGTCCCTGAAGCGTGACGTGATGACGCTCGGGCCTCCGGAGACGCCGGCCTGATTCGAAAAGCCGCGCGGAGACGTCCGGCGGGACTTATCCTTCGCGCAACACGCGAGGTGCTGGATGCGATGCTCTCCTTCCGCCAGACGTCGATTCGCCGCCACGGTTCTCGCGCTGGCCGCCGCCCTTCCGCTCTCCGGAGCCGGTAAGCCGGCGCCGGAACGGCCCGTCTCGCCGGAACGGCCCGTGACGGAGTCCGCGGCCGCGACCGCGATCGAGATCCCCGTCAACGTCACGGGGGCGGACGGAAAGCCCATGGTGGGGCTGACGGCCTCGAGCTTCGAGCTTTATGACGAGGGGAAGAAGCAGGAGATCTCGGCGGTCGACGTCGTCGACCTTCGCGCGTCCGCCGCGGGACCCGTTCCCGCCCCGGCGCGGCGGCACTGGCTTCTCGTCTTCGACCTGAGCTACTCGAGCGTGCGTGGTCTCGCGCGGGCGCGGGAAGGCGCGCGGGATTTCGTGAAGAACGCGACGGCGGAAACGGACCTCGTCGGGATCGCGACGCTCTCCGCAGAATCGGGGGCGAGCCTGCTATTGAATTTCACCCGGGACCGGGCTCAGCTCGCGGCGGCGGTCGACGCCGTGGGATCCGCCGCCGCGGGAGCCAGCCGGACGGACCCGCTTGCTTTCGCGTTCGTAACGCCGGGAGCCGAAGAGCACGCGGTGACTTCGGGCGGCAACGAGTCCGCCGCCCGGGAGACCGCGCAGGACATCCAGCGCGTTGCGCAGCGCGGGTCCGATGACCGGGAGCG
This sequence comes from Acidobacteriota bacterium, assembly GCA_030854005.1. GTDB lineage: Bacteria > Acidobacteriota > Thermoanaerobaculia > UBA5066 > Gp7-AA6 > JALYUA01. The sequence goes on along the minus strand of JALYUA010000232.1, from coordinate 3,063 downwards.
CTCGAAGGTTTCGTCGCTCGTGGGCGCGCTCGGCACCGTCGCGCGCGCGCTCGACTCCGTGCGGGGCCGGAAACACGTGCTCTTCTTCTCGGAAGGATTCGAGAGCCGGCTTCTGGGCGGCAGCGAACGGCCGAGGCCGGCGGCCGGCGCGGACATGGCGGCGGGCCCGTCGGACGACTCCGCCAATGAGCAGGTGCTGCGGGGGCAGACGTGGAAGATCGACGCCGACTCGCGCTTCGGAAGCTCCACCACCCGCAATCGCATCGGTGACGCGCTCGCCGTCTTCCGGCGGTCCGACACGGTCCTCCATGCCGTCGACATCAGCGGACTGAAAAGCGACGCCGGCGACGTTTCCAACAGCAAGGCGGCGAGCGGGCGCGACGCGCTGTTCACGCTGGCCCACGAGACCGAGGGCGAGCTCGTCGCGGACGCGAACCGCCTCTCGGGCGAGCTGGCGAAGGTGGCGGACCGCAGCGCGGTCGTGTACATCCTCGTGTACCAGCCGAAAGGCCTCTCGAAGCCGGGGACCTTCCATTCGCTCCGCGTGAAGGTCAACGCGCCGGGAGCGCGGGTGTCGGCGCGCTCGGGTTATTACGAGCCGCGGACTTACGCCGCGCTCTCTCCGCTCGAGCGGCTTCTGGCGACGGGAGACCTCGTGACGGGCGGCGGGCGAAACGCCCTGTCCGTTTCCCTGCTGGCGGCGGCGTTTCCGGGGGAAGGCGGCCGCGCGACGGTGCCCATGGTCCTGGAAGTGCCGGGTCCGGCCCTGCTCGCCGGACAGAAGGCGCCGCAGGAGTCCGTGCAGCTCTACGCGTACGCCACCAACGCGGCCGGAACGCTGGTCGACTACCGGACGCAGGAGGTCTCGCTCGACCTCGCCAAAGCGCGCGCGAGTCTCGAAGGCGGAGGAATCAAGTATTACGGGACGCTCTCGCTGCCTCCCGGCGACTACACGGTGCGCGCCGTCGTCCGGACGGTCGCGAGCGGGCTCTCGGGCAGCGCGTCGGCGGACCTGCGCATCCCGGCGATGCCGGGCGGCGCGGCGATCGTGCTCCCTCCGCTGTTCCAGGATTCGGCGACACGCTGGGTGATGGTGAAGGCGCCCCCGCGCGAGACTCGCGAGCCCGGCGAATACCCCTTCACGATCGGAGGCGATGCGTTCGTGCCATGGGCCGCTCCCGCCCTCGAAAAAGGTTCGGAGACCCGGATCGCCGTCGTCACCTGCAACTTCCCGGACGGTGTCGCGGGAGGAAAACCGCCGGCGCTCGAGCTCCATCCCGAGCTTTCCGGCAACGGCCGGGCGTGGCCGGCGTCGCTGCGGCTCCTCGGCCAGACCGCCGTCGAAAAAGGAGGAACGCGCAAGATCCTCCTCGCGTTCAAGCCGGAAAATCTGCCGCCGGGAACGTACCGGCTGAAAGTGGGCGTCTCGGAGCCCAGGTCGGGCGCGGCGGCCGCCGGCGTCACCCAGTTCGAGATACGCGACGCGAAAGCGGACGCTCCGCCGCGCTGATGGCCCGCGCGGCGCCGGCTCCCGGCGCTCGTTCCTCGACGGGACGGAAAGGCGCCTGCCGGGTCAGGGCGTCTCGCTTGAGGCGGGCCCCCCCGACGTTTCCCGCACGGCCACCGTTTCCTTGACGGCCTGAACTTCGGGGTGCTGGAAGCCGAGAAGCTCGGCGATCCTCCGCGCGAGATGGCTCTCGACCTCAGAGAGCGTGCCGTCGGAATACACCACGCCCCAGATCGCCTCGACCAGCTTCAGCCGCTGCTCCCGGGAGAGGTGATCCGCGAGAAGACGCGTGAACTGAAAGAGGTCGACGCTTCCCCGCCGTTCTTCCTCCGCAAGGCGCAGGACGTCCCGGAGGTCAGAATCGGCGACTCCCATTTCGTCCCGGATGTGGCGCGCGATGCGCTCCCGCTCCTCGGGACGAAAAACGTCGTCGGCATGCGCGATCTCGAGAAGCAGCGCGCAGGCGGCGACCACGAGGGGGTCCGGGCCCGCCGGCTCGTCGTGACGCGCCGGTTTACCAGCCAGAAAAGCCCGAATGGCCTCGATTCCCACGGGGCAAGCCTAGCAGTCCGCTTTTGCCCCCCGGTCACTTCCTTTGCGATCCTCTAAAAGGCGGACACGACGCCCGCATCCATTTTTCAGCGGTCTCTTGACGCAAAGATGAAGGTTTGGGGGACGAATCGGCCATGTTTCGGCCCATTCCGAAACTTTCCCGCCGCAACCTGCGTACCTCAAACTGGAGACCTGATCATGAACCGGCGAGAGCTCGAAACCCTACTTCTGACCCTGGAGTCCACACCCCTGTTGATGGCGCGGGCGGCCCGCGGCCTTTCGGCATCCGATGCACGACGCCGCCCGGCGGCCGGCGGATTTTCTCTCACGGAAAACGTGTGGCATCTGGCCGACCTCGAGCGGGAGGGGTTCGGCGTTCGGATCCGCAGAATCCTGTGCGAGGACGAACCCGTTCTTTCGAATTTCGACGGCGATCGGATCGCGCGGGAACGCTCCTACCAGTCGCGCGACGTCGAGGCCGGGCTGCAGGCATTTGCCGAGAGCCGGCGCCGCAACGTCGAGACGCTGCGCTCGCTGACCGCTTCCGACTGGAACCGCGGCGGCGTCCAGGACGGCGTCGGGCCGTTGTCGCTCGCCGATCTCCCGCGAAAGATGGCGGAGCACGACCGGTCGCACACGAGCGACGTGGCCGCGCTTCTCGCGGAGCTCTCCTCGACGAACGCCTCTCGCGGCACCGCGCCGCCGACGCCGCACCGCGTCTCCGCCGTCGCATAATCCGTCGCGTCCGCACGCTACGCTCGCTTCCGCTCCCGCAGCGTGAGCCTCCTCCCTCCCTTCGGTCGGGAGACTACTCACGCTGCGAGCTTTTGGATCCGTTAGGCCGGACAGAATCCCCCGGGCTATTGGATCGGGGCTGTCTTAAAACGACGCGTTCGTGCGGCGGTTCTTCAGCCATTCGCGGGCGAAGGCTACGATCCCGGGCAGGATCGAGAGGAAGACCACCAGCACGATCACGATCTCGATGTTTTTCCGCACCCAGGCGA
>JALYUA010000229.1 GCA_030854005.1 Acidobacteriota bacterium | reverse complement strand
CGACCGGTGTTTCATGAGGTCCCGTCAGAGCGCAACGATCGGCGCTGCGGCGGCATTCCAGAGCAAGAATCGGTCCTCCGGGCCGGAGTACGATGGCGCTCTCGCGAGCGGAGGAGTCATGCGAATTCGATGGATTGCGCCCGCGCTGTTCGTCCTCGCCGGAGGACTCGCCGCGGAGACCGGGGACCTCGGACGGATCGACTTTCCCACCTCCGGCGCCCCGGCGGCCCAGGAAAAGTTCATCCGGGGCGTTCTCCTGCTGCACAGCTTCGAATACGACGACGCGGCGGAGGAGTTCCGGGCCGCGCAGGCCGCCGAGCCCGGTTTCGCGATGGCGTACTGGGGCGAGGCGATGACCGCCACGCACCCCATCTGGTTGCAACGCGACGCCGCGAAGGCGCGCCAGGTCCTGGCCAGGCTCGGCGCGACACGAGACGAGCGGCGGGCCAAGGCGCCGACGCCGCGCGAGCGGGCCTACCTCGACGCGGTCGAGACCCTCTATGAAGACGGGGAGAAGCACGAGCGGGAAGTCGCGTACTGCGCGGCGATGCAGCGTCTTCACGAGAGCTTCCCCGCCGATCTCGAGGCGCAGAGCTTCTACGCGCTCGCTCTCCTCGGCACGTCTCAGCCCGACCGCGACTTCGCGGTGTACATGAAGGCCGCCGCGCTCGCCGAGGAGGTCTTCGCGAAGAACCCCCTGCATCCGGGCGCGGTCCACTACCTGATTCATTCCTACGACGATCCCGTTCATGCGCCGCTCGGCCTGCGGGCGGCGCGCGCTTACGCGAAGATCGCTCCGGCGGCGGCGCACGCCCTGCATATGCCGTCGCACATTTTTCTCGCCTCCGGAATGTGGGATGACGTCGTCGCGTCCAACGAGGCGTCCTGGGCGGCCGCGGATGCGCGGGTCCGCCGCAAAAGCCTCGGGGTCGATGAGCGCAACTTCCATGCGCTGCAATGGCTGCACTACGCGCGGCTGCAGCAAGGGCGATTCGTCGAAGCCCGGCGTCTCCTCGCGATGATGGAAGAGGACGCGAAGAAGAGCGGCTCCGACCGCGCCCTCGGCAGCCTCTCCGCGATGCGGGCCGCCTATGCGGTCGAAACGGGGTGCGCGAAGGATTCGCCGGCGATCGACGGGAAGGCGCCGCGGGACTTCTTCCTCTCGGGATTCTGCGCCTGGAAGAAGGGAGACGCAGCCGGGATCGCGTCCGCGCTGTCCTCTCTGACGGCGGCGGCCGGCCCCCCGTCGCCGGCCGAGGGCGGCGCGCATGCGCACGGCGGCGGGATGGGAGGGTACGGCCCCGGAGGGGCGTCCGTCGCGGCGGTGCTGCGCCAACAGGTCGAGGCGCTTTCCCTGCTCCAGAAAGGCCGGACGGCAGCCGCGCTCGCGCGCGCGAAAGAAGCGGCGGCGGCCGAAGACGCGATGAGCTTCGAGTTCGGTCCCCCTCTGGTGATCAAGCCCGCCCACGAGCTCTTCGGCGAGCTGCTGGCGTCCCAGGGCCGTCCGGCGGATGCGCAAAGAGAGTTCGAGTCCGCGCTCTCGCACGCGCCCGGCCGGTCGCTCTCGCTGGCGGGCCTCGCCCGCGCGGCGGCGGCGGCGAAGAACGCCACTGCCGCCGCCGCTGCGCTCAAACAGCTCGAGGCGAACCGGCGCGAGGCCGACCCTCCCCGCCCGGGGTTCGCTCCGGCCGGGGAGATCCGATGACCCGACCTCTGCTCGCGGCGGTCGCCCTCGCCGCCGCCGCGATGTCCGCCGCGGCGCAGGAAGGATCTCCTTTCACCGTCGGGACGGCGAGCGCCGCCCGCGGCCATCGGGCCAACGGTTTCATCGAGGTGCCCGCCGGCTCCGACGCGGGCACCCGCATTCCCGTGATGGTGTTTCACGGCGCGTGGCCGGGCCCGGTGCTCGCGGTCGTCTCTGGCGCGCACGGCACCGAGTATGCGTCCATCGCCGCCGTCCTGAAGCTCGCGGAGCGCCTCGACCCGGCGGACTTGACCGGCACGGTCATCCTCGTTCCTCTCGTCAACGTGCCGTCGTTCGAGCACAAGGTGCTCCACGTCAATCCCGTGGACGGAAAGAGCATGAACCGCTTCTACCCGGGCCGCGCGGAGGGCACATCGACCGAGCGGGCCGCCTTCGCGATCACGCGCGAAGTCGTGGACCGTTGCGATCATCTGATCGATCTGCACGGAGGCGACATCGACGAGAGCCTGCGCCCCTACAGCTACTGGACGAAGACCGGCAACGAAAAGCTGGACGCGGCCTCGCGCGACATGGTCCTCGCGTTCGGGCTCGACCACATCATCATCTCGACCGACCGGCCGCGCGATTCCGCCGCGTCCCGCTACCTCGAAAACACCGCGACGACCCGCGGGAAGGCGTCGATCACGGCGGAGGCGGGCTCCGCCGGGACCGTCGATTCGGAGGACGTCGAGGCTCTCGTCCGGGGATGCCTGAGCGTGATGCGTCTCTTCAAAATGATCGCCGGGGCTCCGACACGCGTCGACCGCCCGGTGTGGATCGACAGCGTGAGAACCGTTGCGTCGGAGAGCGGCGGGTTCTTTCGTCCGCTCGTGCGGCGCGGGACCTACGTCGAGCAGGGGATGAAGCTCGGCACCGTGACGGATTTCTTCGGCGCCGTCGTTTCGGAGCCGAGATCGCCCGCCGCGGGGGTCGTCCTCTACATCTGCGCCGTTCCGTCGATGAAGCGCGGCGACACCGTGGCGAACATCGGGACGATAGCCGGAGGAGCCCGATAGGAGTCCCGCCGCTTCTGACCACGCGAGGTCGAGAGCCTGGGCCACTCACCCCGAATCTGTCCCCGGGCCCGGAGAGAGGGAGGAAGTGTCGGTCGTCGTCCCGGTCGTCGTCTCGGTCTCCTCCGCGCGACTGACAACCAGCGCGAGCATCGCCGACGACGCCATTCCGAACGCGAGCATCGTCAGCCACAGGGCCCGACCCCCGAAGCGTCCCAGCAGTTGAAGGCCGCCCCACGGACCCACCGTGAACGCCAGGCCCATCGTCATCTGCGCCAGGCCCATGTACTCGCCGCGGCGGCGCGCGGGCGCGATCGACGTCAGATAGTCGGCCATCCCGGGAAAGAGGAGCATTTCGCCGAAGGTCCAGACGACGACGGTCGCGGCGACGCTCCAAACGTTCCAGGCGAACGCGAGCGCGCCGAAGCCGAGCCCGCAGAGAAGCGCCCCGAGGGACAGGGTCCGGCGATGCGGCCATTGCGCCGTGGCGAGATTCACGGGCACCTCGATCGCGACGATCATCAGCGTGTTCACCGTGAAGAGAAGTCCGTACACGGCCGCCGAGAGCCCGAGGTTCTGGACCAGAAAGAGCGGCATGCTCGAGATGTGCTGGAAGAACACGAGCATCACGGGAAAGAAGGCGGCGAGAAACAGGAGCAGCCGCCGGTCGCGGTGCGCTCCTCCGCCGGACGCCAGGTCGGCGAGGGCGTCGCTGACCGGCCCGGACTCGCCGGTTCGCCGGTGGGCAGGAAACGCGGCGAGGACCAGGATCGCGCCTGCCGCGAGGGACGTGATGCCATCCACGAGGAACAGCCAGCGGAAAGAGAGGGTCGCGAGGAGGCCGCCGAGCGCCGGGCCGATGCTCATTCCGAGATTGACGGCGAGCCGGTTGACCGCGAACGAGGCTTTCCGCATCCCCGGCGCGACGAGGTCGCCGAAGATCGTCATGTTGGCCGGCCGGAACGATTCCGCGGCCATGGAGAGGACGAGAGTCATCGCGCCGATCGCGACGCCGCCGCGGGCGAAGGGAAAGACGAGCAGGATAGCTCCCGAGAGAAGCAGTGAGCTTCGCATGATGAAAATGGGCCCGAACCGATCGGCGAGGCGTCCCGCCAGCGGCGACGCGACCAGAGAGCCGGCGCCGTAGAGCAGCACGAAGACGCCCGCATGCGCCGCGGAGAATCCCTTCTCGCGCGTCAGGTAGAGCACGAAGAACGGCAGCACCATCGTGCCCGCCTTGTTCACGAGACTCGCGAAACACAGGATCCAGATCTCGCGCGGGAGGCCCGACAGGCCGCGCCAGGGATTAGGGAGAGTCTTCAGTCGTCAGTTCCCGGTCGTCAATCCGCGCGCACCGCTCGCTTTTTCATCGCCGCAGCAGCCACGCGGCCGCGAAGGCGAGTGCGGCCAGGGTCCCCATGAATCCGAGGACGTAGAGAAGGAGAGAGCCGAGAGACGTGCCGCGCGGATCTCTCCCGGGCGAGGTCACCTCAGTGGATTCCCCTGGATTGGAGCCACCGCTCCGCGTCGATCGCCGCCTTGCAGCCCTCGCCGGCCGCCGAGACCGCCTGGCGGTAGATCGGGTCGGCGACGTCTCCTGCCGCAAAGACGCCTTCGACGGACGTGCGCGTCGTCGGATGATGGACGAGGAGATATCCGACGTCGTTCATCTCGAGCTTTCCGCGGAAGAGCGCCGTGTTGGGAGCGTGGCCGATCGCGACGAAGACGCCCTGTGTCGAAAGCTCCGAACGCGAGCCGTCGCGCGTGTCCTCGAGCGTGACGCCCGTGACGCCGCTCGAGTCTCCGTGGATGTGGTGCACCGCGGCGTTCAATTTCCAGTGGATGCGGGGATTCATCCGGGCGCGGTCCAGCATGATCTTCGACGCGCGGAACTCCTCGCGGCGATGGACGATCGTCACCTTCGGGGCGAACTTCGTGAGGAAGGTGGCTTCCTCCATCGCGGTGTCGCCTCCGCCGACGACCAGGACTTCCTTTCCCTTGAAGAAGAATCCATCGCAGGTGGCGCACGCGGAGACGCCGTGCCCCATGAGGCGCTTCTCCGAGTCGATGCCGAGGAGCTTCGCGGAGGCGCCGGAGGCCACGATGATCGCGTCCGCGGTGAGCCGGCCTCCGGCGTCCAGGGTCAGCCGGAACGGGCGCGCCTCGAAGTCGACGTCGACGACGGTGTCGAGCACCACCTCGGTGCCGAATCGCACCGCCTGGTCGCGGAAGATCTCCATCATCTCGGGGCCCTGGATCCCGTGGCGGAATCCCGGGTAGTTCTCGACTTCCGTCGTGATGGTGAGCTGCCCGCCCGGCTGAGGCCCCTCGAAGACGACCGGCTCGAGGTCGGCCCGGGACGCATAGAGCGCCGCCGTCCAGCCGGCGGGCCCGGACCCGATGATCGCGACGCGGTAATGAAGTTTCATGGATGCCATAAGGGCTTTCGTTCCATGGCTCTCAGCTGTCAGCTCTCTGCTGTCAGCTCCTCGCAGAACCACAGTGGCGTTCGGTCGGGCGACAGACTACCCGGATTTCAAATAGGCACCCAGGACCCCTCCGGATTCAGAGCCCCAGTGTGGCGCCGTCACCCGCTGAGAGCTGTGAGCTGAAAGCTGACAGCTATGATCTCCCCATGCGCTCTCCCGTCGCCCGCCGGCTCCAGGGCTTCGGGACGACGATTTTCTCGGAGATGACACGGCTCGCCAACGAGCACGGGGCGGTCAATCTGGCGCAGGGATTTCCCGACTTCGACGGCCCCGAGTTCGTGAAGGAAGCGGCGATTGCCGCGATCCGGGACGGCCGCGGCCAGTACGCGCGCGGGATCGGGCTTCCCGATCTCCATTCGGCTCTCGCTGCCCGGTACCGGCGGGACTACGGGCTCGATTATGCGGAGGGCGAGGAATTTACAGTGACGTCCGGAGCGACGGAAGCGATCTTCGACGCGATCGCCGGAACCTGCGGGCCCGGCGACGAAGTCGTCCTCTTCGAGCCCTACTACGACTCGTACAAAGCGTGCGTGCGGATGTCGGGAGCGCGGCCCCGGATCGTGACGCTTCACGCGCCGGCCTGGCGG
>JALYUA010000172.1 GCA_030854005.1 Acidobacteriota bacterium | reverse complement strand
GAAACGGGAAACGGGAAACGGGAAACGGGAAACGAAGAATACGCTGGACGATCGGGAGTTTCGGTCGCCCTTCGCCCTTCGCCTCTTCGCCCGGCGCCTTCTACCGAAAATCGTGACTCGGCACCGTCTCCACTTCCTGCAGCGGCCAGAACTTTTCCGCGCGCACCGACAGGGTTCCGTCGTTCTGGAGCCGTCCTTCGACGATCAGGGAGCCCGAGCCCACGATGACCGCCCGCTGCTCCTTGAAGAGATCGGGCCGCACGATCGCCTGGCACATACCGGTTTCGTCCTCCAGAGTCAGGAAGACGAACCCCTTCGCGGTGCCCGGCCGCTGACGCACGATCACGGCGCCGGCCGTTTTCACGCGGCGGCCGTCCGGCATCGCCTTCAACTGCGCGGCGGAAAAGATTCCCTGCGCGGAGAGCCGCTTGCGCCAGTGTTCTACGAGGTGGGGGCCCGTCGTCATCTGGGTCGTGCGATAGTCCGCGGCCGTCTCTTCCACGGCCGACATCTCCCGCAGGGGAGACGGATCGTCCGCGGGAAGATCGGCGAAGAGCTCTCCCGCGGGGCGCGCCACCTTCGCGACCTGCCAGAGCGCGGCCCGGCGCGCCCGGCCGAACGACGCAAGGGCACCCGCCTGCGCGAGTCGTTCGAGCTCGTCGGAGCGCAGTCGGCAGCGGCGGGCGAGATCCTCGACGCCGGTAAACGGCGCTCTTGCCTGCTCGGCCTCGATGCGCTGGCCCGTCGCCTCGCGCAGTCCCTGGACGAAGCGCATCCCGATCCGGACGCCTCCCGATTCCCAGCGGCACTTCCACCCCGAGAGCGCCACGTCGATCGGAAACGCGGGCGTGCCGTGACGCTGCGCGTCCTTGACGAGCGTGGCGGGGTGGTAGAAGCCCATCGGCCACGCGTTCAAGAGAGACGCGTAGAACGCCGCGGGATGCCGCGCCTTCAGATAAGCGCTCGCGTAGGCGATGAGCGCGAAGCTCGCCGCATGCGACTCCGGAAACCCGTAGAGGGCGAAGGAGGTGATGGACTTGACGATCTGGTCCTGTGCGGGGCCGTCGATTCCGCGCGCGGCCATTCCTGAGCGCAGCCGCGCCTCGAGCGACTCCATCTTCTCCATCGAGCGCTTGAATCCCATCGCGCGGCGCAGCTCCTCCGCCTCGCCTCCCGTGAACCCGGCCGCGACCATCGCGATGCGGAGAAGCTGCTCCTGGAAGAGCGGAACGCCGAGCGTGCGCTTCAAGATCGGCTCGAGGCACGGGTGCGCGTATTCGACGGGCGCCTTGCCCTGCCTCCGGTCGAAAAACGGATGGACCATCCCGCCGACGATCGGCCCGGGGCGGATGATCGCCACCTGGACGACCAGATCGTAGAACTTGCGTGGCGCGTTCTTGGGGAGCGACGCCATCTGGGCGCGGCTCTCCACCTGAAAGACCCCGACGGTGTCCGCCTCGTTCATCATCCTGTAGACCTCAGGATCGTCGGCGGGAAGGTGCGCGAGGTCGACCTCCACCCTCTCGTGGGTGCGGATCATCGGGATCGCTTCCTCGAGAGCGGCGAGCATCCCGAGCCCCAGAAGATCCACCTTGACGATGCCGAGATCCGCGCAGTCGTCCTTGTCCCACTGCACCACGACGCGGCCCGGCATGGACGCGGGCTCGAGCGGCACGACCTCGTCGAGGCGTCCCGCGGCGACCACCATGCCCCCCGAGTGCTGCCCGAGATGGCGCGGGAGGTTCTGGATCTGGAGGAACAGCCGGAGGAAGTGGCGCGTCCGGATGTCCTCCAGATCGAGGCCGGCCGCGGCGATCTCGCCCGACAGCTCCTCCAGCGGGCTGCGGATCTCTCCGAAGTTCCAGCTCGAAAGCTGCTTGGAGAGCCGGTCGACCTGCTCCGCCGAGTACCCGAGCGCCTTTCCCACCTCGCGCGCCGCGGACCGGTCCCGATACGTGATGACGTTGGCCGTCATCCCCGCCCCGTGCGGGCCGTACTTCTCGTAGACGTGCTGGATCACGCGTTCGCGCTGGTCGCCGGACGGGAGGTCGAGATCGATATCCGGCCACTCGCCCCGCTCTTCGGAGAGAAACCGCTCGAAGAGCAGCTCCATCTTCACGGGATCCACGGCGGTGATCGAGAGCGCGTAGCAGACGGCGCTGTTCGCCGCCGATCCGCGTCCCTGCACCAGAATCTTTTCCCGCAGGCAGAACTGGACGACGTCCCAGACGATCAGGAAATACCCGGCGAGGTCGAGCTTCTCGATCATCGCGAGCTCTTTCTCGATCTGCGCCTGCGCCCTGGCGGTGAGGGGCCGGAACCGGGCGAGGGCGCCGTTCCAGGCGACCTGCCGGAGAAAGGACTGAGGCGTTTCCCCGGGCGGCAGCGGGTACTCGGGAAACCGGTACCCCAGATCGGCCAGGGTGAAGTCGAGAGAGCCCGCGAGCTCCCACGCGTGGTCGAGCGCCTCCGGGAGATCGGCAAAGAGCGCCGCCATCTCGCGGGCGTCTTTTATGGACCGCCCTCTCTGGGCCGCGAGGAGGCGGCCGGCGCGGTCGAGATGGGTGTGGTTCCGGATGCAGGTGAAGAGGTCGTGCAGGTCCTTGTCGGACCGCCGCGCGTAGCGCACGCCGTTCGTCGCGACGAGCGGGAGGCCGAGCGTGCCGGCGAGCGACGCGAGCGCTTGATTGCGATGTTCCTCTTCCCGGAGGCCGTGCCGCTGGAGCTCGACGTGCAGCCGGCCCGGGAAGATCGAGCCCCATCGCGCGAGCTCCGCCCGCGCGGCGTCCAGCCCTCCCGCCGCCAGGGCGCGCGCGACCGGCCCCTCATCCCCTCCCGAGAGCGCGTGCAGTCCCGCCGCGTGCTCTCGCACCGCGCCGGCTGAGACGAACGCCTCCCCTTTCGCCTTTCCGAGAGCGCCGGAGGTCAGCAGGCGGCAGAGGTTTCGGTATCCCTCGCGGCTCTCGACTAAGACGGTCAGGCGCGCGGGCTCGCCAGGACCCGGGGGCGGCGTTTGCCGCCGGGAGGGCGGCTGCGCGGCGGGACGCGGCCGGTCGAGCACGATCTCGGCGCCGACGAGCGCGCGGACTCCGGCGGCCTTCGCCGCTTTGTAGAAACGGGGCGCGCCGTAGACGCCGTTGGTGTCGATGAGCGCCACGGCGGGAAGCCCGCGCCGCGCGGCCTGCTCCACGAGATCTTCCGGAAGCGAGGCGCCGTCCAGAAACGAAAAGGCCGAGGCCGCGCGAAGCTCCGCGTACGGGCGCGGGCCGGGAGCCGGCGCCGGGCGCCAGTCTCTCCGGCGGAGCCCCTCCTTGCGCGCCCCGGCCGTGACGATCTGCCCGACCAGCGGCCCTCCCAGGTCCCGCGACGGAGGGCCGTCCGCGGCGGCGCCGCGCGGGAGGCGGGAGGGGGCAGGCGGGAGGCGGTCGGCCATGGCCCAGCGTAGGCGTCAAAAGGACGTAAGTCAACGGGGCGGGAGGCGGAAGGCGGGAGGGGGTAGACGGATAACGAGCCGCTAAGGAGGATCCAGGTTTCCCCGCCGGACCGCCTCGATGAAATCGGTGTAAGCGGGGTCGTGGCCGGCCTCCCGGAGGACGGTCGCGATCTGGCCCCGGTGGTAGGCGGAGTGAATCACGACGTGCATGAGGATGTCGGCGACGACGCTCGTCCACGGCTCGCCCTTGCTGTTGGTGTAGGAGGCGAGACGGGAAAGCTCGTCCGGGCCGGATCCCCGCAGGAGGGCGGACCACCGGGCGGCCAGGTCCTCCAGCCCCGATGCGGACTCGTCGACGGAGAGATCGGGCCACACCACCGCCTTCTCCGTCCTGTGGATCCGAGAGAGCCAGAGCCTCCCCGTCCCGACGAGATGCGCGAGGATCTTCCGCGCCTTATCAGGAGGGCCGCCGGCGGGCGCCCGCATCGAAGCCAGGGTCTCCCGGTTCGCCCACGCCTCGTACGCGAAGAGCCGCTGGAAGTCGGTCATGTCAGCGATCAGCTATCCGCTGAGATTTCCCCGTCGTTACGCTCAACGCTCAACGCTCAACGCTCAACGCTCAACCCTCTCTCCCCAGGGCATACGCCTCGCGAATCCAGCCCTGGAATTCTTCGTCGAGCTCGTCCAGCCGCTCCAGACAGAAATGGTGCACGAC
>JALYUA010000161.1 GCA_030854005.1 Acidobacteriota bacterium | reverse complement strand
TATCCGGACCGCCGGCTGGTCGCGCTCTTCCAGCCGCACCTCTACTCGAGGACGCGCGACTTCGCCGGGGAGTTCGGGCGGGTGCTGACCGCGGCGGACCTCGCGATCGTGACCGACGTCTACCCCTCGCGGGAACAGCCGATATCAGGCGTGTCAGGGGAGCTGGTCACGGCGGCGGCGCGCTCCTACGGCCACGCGAGCGTCGTGTATGTGCCTAAGAAAGAAGGACTTGCCGCCGAGCTCGACCGCCTGCTGAAGCCGGGGGACCTGCTGTTGACGATGGGCGCCGGAGACATCGTGAAGTTCGGGGAGGAGTACCTGCGCCGTGGATAGCGAGCCTGTCTTTCTCCGGCGCGGCCGGGCGGAGGTCAAGAAGCCCGGGCGGCTGCGGCGCCCGCTCTCCCTGCTCGCCATCGTCCTGTGCGTCGCATTCGCGGGATCGAAGTTTCTGGGCGGGCCGCTCTTTTCTCTCCGGCGGTTCGAAGTCTTCGGAAACGAGCGGTCGCGCACCGAAGACGTGCTCAAGGCCCTCGATCCGTGGCGCTCGAAGAACCTCGTGACGCTCGACCTCGCTCCTCTCGCGGAACGGCTGGCTCGCGAACCCTGGGTCGAGCGGGTCACTCTCTCGAAGAAATTTCCCGACGGTCTCGCGATCCGGGTGGCGGAGCGCCGGCCCGTCGCGTTGCTTCGGGAGAAGAACCGGCTCTTCTGGGTCGACGCGCGAGGCCAGGCGATCGCGGCGTACGACGCGCGCGCCGACCGCGGCGAGTACGTGCTCATCTCGGGTGAACGCAGGCAGTTGCCGGAGCTCGTGGGCATGCTCGAAGAGTTGCGTGAAAAACGTCCGGAGTATTTCTCCGCGCTCTCGCAAATCGATGCGTTGCCCGATGGTGGTTTCGGTATGATGGATTCGATCTTCAGAAGGCCGGTTCGAGTTCTGCGGCGGGACGCGCCAGAGAAGATTCGCGCGCTCTTGAACGCGCGCGAGCTGATCGTCCGACGTGGTTGGGAGGCCCGGGCCATAGACCTGCGTTTTTCGGATCGCATCGTGCTCGAAGGCGCGTACGGAGCGGGTAATTCCCTCTGATGGAAAGTCGTCGACTCGGAAGGCGGCAGGGGGCAGGCGGCAGGCGGGACCGAATCGCCGCTTCCTCCGCCTTCCGCCTTCCGCCTCCCGCCTCCCGGAGTTTTTAAGTGTCCAAGCCCGAGAATTTTCTCGTCTCGTGTGACATCGGGACGACGAAGATCTGCGTCCTGATCGGGGAGCAGAACGCGAACGGGTCCTTAGACGTGATCGGAAAGGGCTCTTCGGCCAACCGGGGGACCCGCAAGGGCAACATCGTCAACGTCGACGCGACGATCGAGGCGATCAAAAGGGCCGCCGAAGAGGCCGAAATCATGGCTGGCGTACAGATCGCCCGGGCTTGGGTGGGGGTCTCGGGGTCGAATGTCCGGTCTTTCAACAGCCGGGGGGTGGTCGCGGTCGCCGGCAAGGACCGGGAGATCACCAAAGACGACGTCGCCCGGGTGATCGACGCCGCGCGGGGGGTCCAGATCCCCCAGGACCACGAGGTCATCCACGTGATTCCGCGGGATTTCGCCGTGGACGGGCAGGATGGGGTCGCCGACCCCGTCGGCATGGTGGGCGCCCGCCTGGAGGCCGACGTTCACGTGGTGACGGCCCCGGTCGCGGTCACCCAGAACATCGTCACCTGCGCGAACAAGGCGGGCATCGAGGTCGTCCAGCTCGTCCTGGAACAGTTCGCGGCCGCGGAGGCGGTCCTGACGACGGATGAGAAGGAGCTCGGCATCGGCCTCGTGGACATCGGCGGCGGGACGACGGAGGTGGCCATCTACCACCGCGGGTCGATCGCTCACACGGCGGTGATCCCGATCGGAGGCGACCATTTCACCAACGACCTCGCCGTGGTCCTGCGCGCCCCGATCACCGACGCGGAGCGGCTCAAGAAGAAGTTCGGCTCCGCCATGACGAGCGCCGTCGGAGAGGACGAGATGGTCGAGGTCCCGATGGTGGGGGGGCGGGCGCCGAAGCTCTGCCCGCGCACCACCCTGTCGGAGATCCTGCAGCCGCGCGCCGAGGAGCTGCTCGGGCTGGTCCGCGAGGATCTCGTGCGGCTGGGTCTCGAGAAGGAGATTCGTTCCGGGATCGTCCTCACCGGGGGCGGGGCGGAGCTCGAAGGAATCGTGGAAGTCGCGGAAGGGATCTTCGAGGGGCCGGTGCGCCGGGGAGTCCCCGCGGGTGTGGGCGGGCTCGTCGACGTGGTCTCGCGGCCGGAGTGGGCGACCGCGACCGGGCTTCTTCTCTACGGGCATCGCAACAAGGCCGGGCGGCGCCGAGGGCGGGGAATCGGGCGGGTAACCGCGTCGATGTCGAAGTTTTTTCGAGAGTTTTTTTGAAGGCACGCGCCGGAACGCGGAAGGGCAGGAGGAAACAACCCATGATCGAGTTCGTTGGTGACGAGAACCGCAAAATCTCCATAGAGCTGGAGGGCGGAGATGCTTCGCCTGCGATGATCAAGGTCATCGGAATCGGGGGCGGCGGTTCCAATGCCGTCAACCGGATGATCGCCGCCGGGGTCCGCGGGGTCGACTACATGGCCTGCAACACGGACCTGCAGGCGCTTCGCCGCGCCTCCGCGCCCTTGAAAATCCAGATCGGGTCCCGGCTGACGAAGGGCCTCGGCGCCGGAGCCGACCCCGACGTCGGAAGAAACGCCGCGCTCGAGGACCAGGAGCGTCTCGGCGAAGCGCTCAAGGGCGCGGACATGGTCTTCATCGCCGCCGGTCTCGGCGGGGGGACCGGGTCGGGGGCCGGGCCGATCATCGCGAAGATCGCCGCGGAATCGGGAGCGCTGACCGTCGCCGTCGTGACGAAGCCGTTCCTGTTCGAAGGCAAGAAGCGGATGCGCCAGGCCGAGCGCGCCGCGCGCGAGCTCCGTGACCACGTCGACACGCTGATCACGATCCCCAACCAGCGCCTGCTGTCCTTCGTCGAGAACAAGACGCCCCTGGCGGACTCCTTCAAGATCGCGGACGACGTGCTCCGGCAGGCAATCCAGGGGATCTCGGACCTGATCAACTGCCCCGGGGAAATCAACCTCGACTTCGCCGATGTCAAGAAGATCATGTCGGACATGGGCCGGGCCCTGATGGGGACGGCGACCGCGAGCGGCGAAAACCGCGCGGTCCATGCCGCTCAGGCGGCCATCTCCTCGCCGCTTCTCGAGGACGCGTCGATCGAAGGCGCGCGCGGCGTGCTCATGAACATCACCGGCGGCTCCGATCTGACCCTGTACGAGGTCAACGAGGCGGCCGCGATCATCCAGCAGGCCGCGGATCCGGACGCGGAGATCCTCTTCGGCTGCGTCCACGACGAAAATATGGCCGGGTCGGTCAAGGTCACGGTCATCGCGACCGGCTTCGACCGCGCGGACCTGGACGACGCGCTGCAGATCGACGACGAGCAGCCGCCGCGTCCCGCCGCGGGCCGCCCGACGCGTTCTCCCTTTCTGCGGGGAGACGACAGCGGCGGATTCGGCCCGAATGCCTCGACGACGCGCGACGACTTCGACATCCCGACGGTGCTGCGGAGGCAGATGGATTGAGGGGGTGGTGAGTCTCGCCGTGGTTCCAGCGTGAGCCCGGCGGGACGCCTGCCCGAGAAATGATGGACGGTTGAGCGTTCAGTGTTAACGCTTAATCGTTTTTTGATTCCTGATCGAGTTGACCGCGGACTACCTCGGCCGTCTCGCTCCCGTTGGTCGCTCGGCTCCCGTTTCCCGTTTCCCGTCTTCCGGCTCCTCCTTCTGGCCGAAGAACTCCCGCTCGAGCCGGATCAGCTCCTGCCTCTTCCGGCGGGCCTTGTCCCGCCACTTCTTGTAGGCGTGGGCGATCTTCGGGTGCCGGTGGAGGAACCGGCGCAACGCGCGCCGCAAGGGTGGGAAGACGAGGGAGAAGAAGAAGAGGCTCATGATGAAGAACGGGATCTGCGGGACGATCGGAAGAAGAACGCCGATCACCCCCAGGATGAAGAAGACCACCCCGAGGACGAGATTCCACGCCTTGCTTCTGCGGGCGGGCCTCTTCCTCCGTCTTTTCGGAGCCGCTTTTCCCCGGGCGGTCGCGCTCATCGGTTGGGAGACTTGCCCTTCGCTTCGAGCACGTCATCGATGGACCGCACCGTTATGGGACCCAGCTTCAGGGCGGTGACCTGCGGCTCGATCTTGCGGCGGTCGCCCACGATCACGATCGCGCAGTTGCGAGGATCGATCCACTGCGATGTCACCCGCCGGACGTCCGCGGCGCTCACGGCCTGGATGCGCGAGACGTACGTGTTGAAGTAATCGTCCGGAAGCCCGTACACGAACTGATCGCGCACGCGGCCGGCGACCTGCGCGTCCGTCTCGAAGCCCGCGGGGTAGCGCAGCGCCGTGTAGTTTTTGGCGCGAGCGAGCTCGTCCGGCGGAACGTCCTCACGAATCGCTTCCAGCTCCTTGAAGAACTCCGTCAGGGCCGGTCCGGTCTTGTCCGTCTGCACCGCGGCGGAGGCGAGGAAAGGCCCCGTGGAGAGGCGGTAATCGAACTGGGAGAACGCGCCGTAGCTGTACCCCTTCGTCTCCCGCAGGTTGTGGTTCAGCCTCGACGTGAAGGAGCCGCCCAGGATCGTGTTGGCGACGAAAAGGGCGAAGTAGTCGGGCGTCGATCGCGGCGGTCCCACGCGGCCGATCCAGATCTGGGACTGCGGAGCGTCGGGCTTGTCCACGAGGATGATGCGCCGGCCGGAGATCTGAGGGGCGGCGGGAGGCGCGGAGGGGGGCGCCGCCGCCCCGGCGGACCACGAGCCGAAGGCGCGCTCGAGAATCGCCAGCATCTCCGAGGCGCGGAGATCCCCCACGGCCACGATGGCCGCCGCTCCCGGGGTGTAGCGGGAGGCGTGGTAGCGGCGCACGTCCTCGCGGGTGACGCTGCGCATCGACGCAGGATTTCCCTCCGTCCGGCGGCCGTAGGGATGAGTCCCGTACACGGCGCGGGCGAACGCCGTCGCCGCGATCTCGGCGGGATCGTCTTTCCACTGGACCATTTCCGTGAGCCGCTCCTGGCGGACGCGCTCGAGCTCTTCGGCCGGGAACGTCGGATTTCTCACGAGGTCGGAGAGCAGGACCATCGCCTCGGAGAGCCGCGCAACCGGCACGTTGACGCCGACCGACGAGGTGTCCCAGCCCGCGCCCGCGGTGACGGAAGCGCCGAGGGTGTCCGCGAGGTCGGAGATCTCGAGGGCGGATCGCGTTCCGGCGCCCCGGTCCAGTAGGTCCGCCGTCAGGCTGGCGAGGCCGGGCCGGCCGGCGGGATCCGCGGACGAGCCTCCCCGCAGGACCACCAGAACCTGGGCAAGGGGGACCTTGTGGCGTTCGACGAGAAAAACCGGGATGCCGTTCGAGAGCTTCAGCCGCGCCGTTTCCGGAAGGCGCAGGGGTATGGCGGGCCCGGGTTGCGGCGGCTTCGACCGATCGGGCGGGGCCGCCGCGCCTTCGAGAGAAAACGCGAAAAGGGCGATCGCGGTGAGGATCCTCGGCGGAAGACTTCTCGCGGTCATCGCGAGCCTCCCTTCGCGCCGCTGGCGGCGAGACCCGTTTTCCCCGTCGGAACGACGCTCAGAACGACCCGGGCGTCGTCGGGAAGCTGCCGCCGCGCGATGCTCTGGACGTCGCGCCCGTCGAGCGCGCGATGCCGGGCGAGGTCTTCGTTGAAGTAGTCGGGGCGGCCGGCCTCCATGTCGTAGGCATTGAAGAGATCCGCCTTGTCGCGATTGCGCTCCAGCGCTCGGTAGAACCCCGCTTCGTACTGGTTCACGGCGCGCTCGAGCTCCCGGGCCGACGGCGGCTCGCGCTTGACCCGGTCGAGCTCCTCCTGGACGATGCGCTCGATCTCGGTGAGCGTATGGCCCTCGCGCGCGGTGACCGCAATCAGGAACATGGACGCGAGGGCGCGGGAATCCTGCACCGCCGAGACGTCCTGCGCGATCTGAAGGTCGTAGACGAGACGCTTGTAGAGGCGTGAGTTCTTTCCGGACGCGAGCACGCTCGAGAGCAGGTCGAGCGCCTCGTCTCCCGGATGGAATTGCGCCGGGGTGATCCACGCCATGTAGAGGCGCGGCAGCTGGACACGATCCTCGAGGGTGACTCGCTTCTCGGCCGCGAGAACCGCGGGCGCCGCGGCGAGGACGGGCGGTTTGGGACCCGCGATGACGTCGGAAAACCAGCTCTCGATCTTCCGCCGCGCCTCCTCCGTCTGGAAATCCCCCGAGACCACGAGGCTCGCGTTGGCCGGAGAGTAGAAGCTGCGGAAGAACGCGGCCACGTCGTCGTGGGTCGCCGCGGTCAGGTCCTCCATCGATCCGATGACGGGGGAGTGATACGGATGGCCGGCCGGGAAGACCTCTTCCTCGATCCGCAGGGAGGCGGTCCCGTAGGGCTGGTTCTCGATGCGCTCGCGGCGCTCGTTCTTCACGACGTCCCGCTGCTGATCGACGCGCGCCGGAGAAAGAACGTCGAGGAGGAATCCCATCCGGTCCGACTCGAGGAACAGAGCGAGATCGAGCGCGTTGGCCGGCAGGACTTCGTAATAGTTGGTTCGGTCGTTGTTGGTCGATCCGTTGTTGTCGCCACCCACACCTTCGAGAAGGGTGTCGAATTCGCCGGGCTTCACGTGCGAGGAGCCCTCGAAGAGGATGTGCTCGAAGAGGTGCGCCAGGCCGGTGCGGCCGGGCTTCTCGCGCGCCGATCCCACCCGGAACCACACGTCGACGGCGACCAGCGGAACGGTGTGGTCCTCGTGAAGGATCACGTTCAATCCGTTCGCGAGCTGGAACTGCGCATAGGGCACGTCGATGCGGGGGCACACGGCGGCGGCGGAGGCCGGAGGCCCGGAGGGAGACGCGTTCGGAAGCGGCGCCGGCAGAGGGACGGCGGTCTGCGCGAGAGCGGGAGCGGCCGCCGCGAAGAGCGAGAGCAACAGGGCCGGGGAAAGCGTCATGGGCTCCTCCGGGGCGGATGAGAGCACGAAACGTTCCCGAATGTGGCGTGCCGATCTGGCGCGGCCGGCTAATCGACGATCGCCGCCTTGACGGAGTTCGAGCTGCCGGAGACACCCATCGGAATCCCGGCCGTGATCACGATCCGGTCCCCGCGCGCGACCAGTCCCGTCGAGAGCGCGAGCGCCGGAATCCGGTCCATGAGCGCATCCGTCGATTCGGGCATCTCGATCCGGAGCGGGATGACGCCCCAGACGAGCGCCAGCCGCCTGTAGGTCTCCGGCAGGGGGGTGAGGGCGAGGATCGTTCGTTTCGGCCGATGGCGGGCGAGAAGGCGAGCCGCGTTCCCGGACTGCGTGCAGGCGATGATCGCGGCCGCGCCGATGTCGTCCGCCAGCGTGCAGGCCGCGTCCGCCACCGCCTCCGGAAGGGAGGTCACGCCGACTTCCGCGATGCGGGGCCGCCACGTGTCGTAGGGAAACGCGGTCTCCGCGTCCTCGGCGATGCGCACCATGGTCTCGAGAGCTTCGAGCGGAAACTTCCCGCTCGCGGTCTCCTCCGAGAGCATGACCGCGTCGGTTCCGTCGAGGATCGCGTTCGCGACGTCGGCCACCTCGGCGCGGGTGGGGCGCGGGCAGTCGACCATCGAGCGAAGCATCTGCGTCGCCGTGATCACGGGCTTTCCGGCGCGGTTGGATCGCGCGATCAGCATCTTCTGGAGGAGCGGCACGTGGGCGAGGGGCGTTTCCACCCCGAGATCGCCTCGCGCCACCATGATCCCGTCGGCGGCCGCCACGATCTCGTCGATGTTGCGGAGCGCTTCGTGCTTCTCGATCTTCGCGATCAGCGGGACGGCGGCGCCCCGCGCCTGCAGGAAATCGCGAGCGTCCGCGACGTTGCGCGCGGATCGCACGAACGAGAGCGCCACCATGTCAACGCCCTGGGCGATGCCGAACTCCAGGTCCCGCTGGTCCTTATCGGTCAGCGAAGGGGCCTCGATCGACCGCGTGGGCAGATTGATCCCTTTGTTGGAGGAGAGCAGCCCGCCTGCCACCACCCGGCAGACGATGTCCGTCGGCGTCGTTTCCAGGACCTCGAGCTGCAGGTCGCCGTCGGCGAGCAGGAGCGTGTCACCGGGCCGGACGCTCGAAGGCAGGCCCGGCCAGGTGACCGAGATCTCGCGCGCGTCGCCGGGGACGGGCCTCGTCGTCAGCGTGAGACGGCTTCCCGTCTCGATCGAAACCGGTCCGTGGGCGATCGGCCCCAGCCGCAGCTTGATGCCGGCGAGATCCTGGAGGACGGCGACGGCGCGGCCGCGGCGCTCCGCGATCGACCGGATCAGGCCGATGTTGCGCGCGTGCTCCTCGTAGCTCCCGTGCGAGAAATTCAGACGCGCGACGTTCATCCCCGAGGCGATCAGGCGGTCGAGCAGGTCGGGCGTCTCCGAGGCGGGGCCGATGGTACAGACGATCTTCGCGCGCGGCATCGGGATGATTGTGGCTCAGTGGGACGGAAGGCGGAAGGCGAAAGGCGGAAGGCGGGAGGCAGAAGGCGGAAGACGGGAGCGGCAAGGCGTCGGGCGCGGGGCGGGAGGGGGCGAGGGCCGAACCCGGAAGGCCTGCCATCGTATCTTTTCGTTTCCCGTTTCCCGTTTCCCGTTTCCCGTTTCCAGGCTCGGCTAGAGTTCTCGCATGGCGAACGAAATCGGTTCGGAACTCGAGGTCCTCTACGAAGGAAAACACCTCACCTTCGTCCAACGCCGCGGCTGGGAGTTCGTTCAGAGGAAAGACATCACCGGCATCGCGATTCTCGTCGCGGTCACCAGCGAGGAGCGCGTTCTCTTCGTCGAGCAGCACCGGGAGGCGGTCGGTGGAGACGTGATCGAGCTCCCCGCGGGTCTGGCGGGTGACGAGGGATCGGAGACCGGAGAAGAGGCGGCCAACCGCGAGCTCGTTGAAGAAACGGGATTTCGCGCGGCCACGCTCGAGATCCTGTGCGAAGGCCCGCCGTCGCCCGGGCTCTCCGATGAGATCGTCACCGTCTACCTCGCCCGGGGTCTTACGCGCGAGGGCAAAGGAGGGGGCGTGGGGGCCGAAGACATCCGCGTCTACGAGGTGCCGTTTGCGGAGTCGTACGCGTGGCTCGACGCGCGGAGGGCCGAAGGCAGGCTCGTAGACCCGAAGGTGTACGGGGGGCTGGCGCTGGCGCAGAGGCGGATCGACGGCGCGCGAGAAAAAAGCCGCTGAGCTTGCTTGACGAAGGTCTCAGATGCGAGAGGCGTACACGTACACGTTCGCCGATACCGTCGCACCGACGGCGGTCTTGCGGCCGGCCTCCGGGGCGCGCCGCAGATCTTGCCGGTCGAGGGACCGTGTGCTATTTTCACGCCCCCGTTTGGCCCATTCGTCTAACGGTTAGGACGCAGCCCTCTCAAGGC
>JALYUA010000054.1 GCA_030854005.1 Acidobacteriota bacterium | reverse complement strand
TCCGCGTTCGAGCAGGCCGGAGGATTCGACGAGGCGTTCTTCCTGTACGCGGAGGAGTCCGACCTCCTCGCCCGCCTCGGGAAAAACGGCTGGCGGATCCTCTACGAGCCCGCCGCGTCGGTCATTCACGTCGGCGGCGCCTCCGGCGGCGATCCTCTCTTCGGGCTCCTGCACGCCTCGCTCCGGCGCTACGTGACCAAGCACCACGGGCCGGTCCGGGGAAAGTTGACCGCGGTCGTTCTCCGCGCGGGCGCCGCCGCGCGCTATGCCGCGGCGCTCTTGACCCCCGGAGAAAGGGGACGCCGCCGCCGGATCCGATATCGCGCCGCGCTCCGAACCGGCACGGCTCGACCGCGGAAGCCGCGCGTCCGTTGACGGTCACTCGCCGATGCGGGCCACCAGAAGGGTGATGTTGTCTTCGCCGCCCCGCTCGTTGGCGAGGGCCACGAGGGATCGGACGGCCTGCTCGAGGTCAGGGCCCAGGAGCGCGCGCTCCAGGTCCTTTTTCTCGACCTTCTCGGAAAGCCCGTCGGTGCAGAGCGCGATCGTGTCGCCGGTCTCGAGCTCGCAGGCGTCCAGAGCGACTTCGACCGTCTTCTTTCTTCCGACCGCCTGAAGGATGACGTTCCTGTACGGCGAGTGGGCCGCCTCTTCCTCGGTCAGAGCGCCTTCCGCCACGAGAGACTGCACGAAGGACTGGTCCCGCGTCACCTGCCGGATCGTCCCGCCCCGCAGAAGATAGGCGCGCGAGTCGCCGACGTGCGCGAGGATCGCGCGCCGACGGCACACGACGGCGGCGGTCAGCGTGGTCGCCATGCCGTCGAGACGCGGGTCTTCGTGCGCCTTCTTCCAGACGAGGCGATTCACGCGCTCGACCGCCTCTCCGAACAGGCTGCGCCGCGGGCATCCATTCGCCGCGGCCTCCATCTCGGAGGCGAGCTCGGAGAGCGCCAGAGCGCTCGCGACTTCGCCCGCGCGACGGCCACCCACGCCGTCGCACACCGCGAGAAGAACGCCCGAATCGCCGACGGGATGATCCGAAACGGCGCACTCTTCGATCGTGCGGCCGGCCGACAGATCGACGAGCGCGAGGTCATCCTCGTTATTCGGCCGGCGTCGCCCCTTGTCCGTCATGCCGAACGCGGTGATGCGCATTTCTGCCTCCTTGATCTTCGCCGCGCGGCGTGCTCCACTCTCCCTGACGTGGACTGTATCTCCCCACCAGCGCCGCGGAGGTTCTTTGTATGTCGGCACTTTGCTTGCATGCTGCCCACCCGAAACCCGAGGCTCGATTGAATACCACTCCGCACGTAACGAGGAAGGAAGTCGGCATGAAGTCGGTCCGTCTTGCTCTCACCCTGATTGCTGTCGCCTTCTGCTCGTTCCCTGCCCTAGCTCAGATTCCCGGTTCGATCCGGACTCTCGACGGGAGCGGTGCCGTAACGGCCGTTTTCTCGGATCGGGCGGACGTCTTCCTCGCGCCCGCGTCCGCGTCGGCACCCTGCCAGCCGGCTGACTTTCTCGCCGACGGAACCTACTACTTCCAGGTGACGGACACGACGGGCCAGAATTTGCTCTCGACCGACGTCGCCGGCGACCGGGCGTTCTCGGTCCGCAACGGCGTCCTCGATACGGCGACGCCCTCGCCCGGGACGACGCCCGTCCAGAGGCATCTGACGGGACCGACGACCGCCTGCGGCTCCCGATCCGTCGCTCTCGGGCCCTTCGAAGACGCCGGGTCGCGCCAGGCCGCCTATCTCGTGTGGATCACGCCGGCGTCCCAGTTCAGCGGATCGAACACGGCGGTCGACAACGCGTGTGCGGCCGGCTGTTTTCACGGCTTCCGCCCGGAGACCTCGCTCCTGTTCTCCTTCCGGGTCGAGGACAAGCGCAACTGCCAGCCCACCTTCTGCGTCTCGGGGGTCAAGTTCGCCGACGCCAACGGGAACGGCGTTCGTGACGCGGGGGAGACCGGAATTTCCGGAGTCCAGATCCGCGCCGAGGGCGAGTCGGGTCCGGCGCTCACGGGGCTCACGGGCGCCGACGGATCGTTCCAGATCTGCGGCCTGACGGACGGCGGAACGTTCCACGTCACGGAAGTCGCGCCGCTCGGGTACGTCCAGACAGGGCCGCTCAACCGGCGGATCTCGCGGCGGCTCCTTGCCCGCGACCTCGGCTATTTCATCTCCGTCTGCGACGCCGATTTCACGGGGCTCGACTTTGGAAACCAGCTCATCCCGAACGCGATCGGAGGCGTCAAGTTCGAAGATCTGAACGCCAACGGCCTCCGCGATCCGGGTGAGCCGGCTCTGTCGGGCGTCACGGTCAGCCTCTTCCCCGGAACGCCCGCGGCTCCCGGCGTCAGCCGCTCGGTCGTGACGGACGCAAATGGCGGGTTCCTGTTCACCAACGTGACTCCGGGCCCGTACTTCCTGATCGAGACCACACCGGCCGGCTTCACGCAGACGACTCCGGCGAGCGGGTTCATCACGGTGACGTCCGTCGCGGGTGGAAGCTCGATCAACAACCTCTTCGGAAATTTCCGCGGAATCCTGACGGGGACCATCTCGGGCACCAAGTTCCTCGACGTCAACGGCAACGGCGTTCGGGAAGCGGGTGAGACCGGCCAGCCCGGCGTGACGTTCACCATCTCGGGTCCGATCGGATTCACCCCGCGGACCGTCGTCACCGGCGCGGACGGGACCTTCTCGTTCACGGCGGTTCCCTTCGGCACGTACACCGTCGCCGAAACCGTCCCGCCGGGTTTCCGGCAGACCGCGCCCGCCGCTCCGGGAACGGCGACCGCGACCGTGAACGTCTCGACGCGCACCGTCTCCGGTCTCCTCTTCGGCAACCAGGCGGTCCTCGGGGCGTCCATCAGCGGCTTCAAGTTCATCGACGTCAACGGGAACGGGGCCCGGGACGCCGGCGAGCCCGGCGGGGGCGGCGTGACGATCCGGCTTTCGGGCCCAGGGGGGACGGGGACGGGCGTCCAGACGACGACGGCGTCGGACGGCAGCTTTACGTTCACCGGCGTGGCGCCGGGAACCTATTTGGTCTCCGAGGTCGTGCCGGTGGGATTCACCCAGACCGCTCCGGGCGGCGCGGGCATCATCTCCGTGACCGTCTCTTCCGGAGAGACCCGGGCGGGCCTGCTCTTCGGCAACCAGGTCACGGGGCCGGGCGGCACGGGAACGGTGTCCGGATTGAAGATTCTGGATCTGAACAGCAACGGGATCGTGGACGGCATCGACCGGCCACTCGAGGGGATCGTGTTCGTGCTCACCGCCTCCGACGGGACGAGCCGTCAGGTGACGTCGGGACCGGACGGAACGTTCCGCTTCGACGGCGTTGCTCCTGGAAACTACGTCATCTCGGAGATTCTGCCCGCGAATTTCTTCCAGACGTTCCCGGGGACTTCGGGGGCGCCGCAGACGTACACCGTCACCGTGGTTTCCGGGCAGAACGCCGGTGGCTTCCTCTTCCTGAACAAGTGTTGAAACGACCTGGAGCGCGTGCGCGCGGAGGCTTGAAGATGTCGAAATTGAAATGGGGAGTCCTGGGGGCGGGTGCCGTGCTGCTGCTGGCGGCTTCCGTTTCGTCCGCGCAACCGACCACGGAGGTCAGCGACATGGTCGCGCCGAGGGCGTCGCTGGCAGGGGAGACGTACGTCGGCCCGCACATCGGCATGACGTTCTTCGGACACAAGGACGTGTACTGCCGGTGCGACGTGGACCAGAACGACTTCCTCTTCCTGGGCGGCCGTTTCGGCCATTTCTTCACGGACAATCTCGCCATCGAGGCGACGGGCCAGTTCACCCGTCCCGACCGCGTCCCGAGCTACTGGGAGTTCACGGCCGGCGCCATGTGGGACTTCACGCCCCGGGTGCCCGGCTGGAACACGTACGTGGCCGCCGGCGGCGGCGCGAGCCGGCCCGTCCCCTACTTCCGCGGGAAGGGCGTCCCGATCGCGTACCTCGCCTTCGGCTCCGAGTACCGGTTCAACAAGGTCGTCGGGATGCGGCTCGAGATGAAAGGCCAGTACAACTTCCACGCCACGCTCTCCGACCAGTTCGGTCCCTTTGACCAGGCCGGCCGGATGGACCTGCAGCCGAACATCGGCGTGCTCTTCCATTTCGGCGGCAATGCGCAGCCGGCGATCGTCACGCCCGCTCCCGCGCCCGCCGCGCCTCCGCCTCCGGCGCCGCCGGCCGCGGCTGTCACGCCCGAGCC
>JALYUA010000118.1 GCA_030854005.1 Acidobacteriota bacterium | reverse complement strand
CTGCTGGAATACCCGGACGACGTCCGCGAGGGCCAGATCGAGTCCGCCGAGGCCGGTCGGCATCTGAAGCCCAAAGAGACCTCGATTGCCGAAATCGACGACGACGTCTCGAGGGATCAAGCGCCGGTCATCGAACTCGGAGGAGTGAACGCGCTCGGCGGCATACTCTCGAAGCCAAGCGATCACTTCGTCGGCGCGGACTCTGCTCGCAGGGGCCTCGTGTGAGTCGGTTGCCATTCGCTCTTTGCCCGTACGGTCCTGGAGGGCGGCAGCTTAACCCAGGTGGAACCGCGGAGTGGCCTCTTGGGCGCGAGCATGGTGCAGCGGGCGACGGACGCCCGTTTTCGCGTTGTTTCGTCCGGAAGAGCGCAGGAGACGTGGCGCCTAGGCTTATGATTCGCTTCTCCCATCATCCAATTCCATGCCGCACCACCGAAGAAAACTTCGCCCACTCGAGCCGTCGGAAGAGAACATCGGCGAGTCTGCTGCGCGTTGAGAAGCATGTTCGACAAGAGTGGAATCGTTTTTTTCCCGACGACCCCCTCCGCATGAGCCCATTCAAGAAATTCCGGAGCTGCCACTCTTGACGCCCGCGGGTCACGCGGCGCCCACGATC
Organism: Acidobacteriota bacterium; assembly: GCA_030854005.1. Lineage (GTDB taxonomy): Bacteria > Acidobacteriota > Thermoanaerobaculia > UBA5066 > Gp7-AA6 > JALYUA01. The sequence goes on along the minus strand of JALYUA010000118.1, from coordinate 9,732 downwards.
GCCGCGACCGAGGGGATGGCCACGCCGTCCAGGGACGGGATGGTGCCTCGCCTTTTCGAGGAGCAAGCGGCGCGCACCCCGGACGCCGTCGCGGTCGAGCTCCAGGAAGGCCGGTTGACGTACGGTGAGTTGAACCGGCGGGCGAATCAACTGGCTCGCCACCTCCGCGGGCGCGGAGTGGGACCGGAGGCCCTGGTCGGCGTGCGCGTCGAGCGGTCGATGGAAGGAGTCGTGGCCCTCTTCGCCGTTCTCAAGGCCGGCGGCGCGTACCTTCCCCTCGATCCCACATACCCGCGCGAGCGGCTGCGCTTCATGCTCGAGGATTCCGGCGCGCACTCGCTTCTGACTGATCGACCGGCCGGGGAGACCGGGCTTTCTCTGACCGGACGCACGATCGTGCTCGAGGACTCGAGGGACGCGAGCGCCCGCGAGAGCGAGGACGACCTCCCGAACGGGGTCGAGCCGCAGCACCTGGCGTACGTCATCTACACGTCGGGCTCGACCGGAAAGCCCAAAGGGGTGGAGATCGAGCATGGTTCGTTCGCCAATCACGTTCGATGCGCCGTCCGCGCTTTCGGCATCCGGGGCTCAGACAGATTCCTGCAGTTCGCGTCCTGGAGCTTCGACACGTCGGTGCAGGAGATTTTTTCCGGGCTCTGTGGCGGTGCAACGCTCGTCCTGCGTTCCGACGAGATGATCGAGACGGGCGCGAGCTTTCTCGCCGAATGCGGGAGGAAGCGGCTTACTGTGCTGGATCTTCCGACGTCGTACTGGCATGAGATCGTGGCGGTCGGGGTGGCCGGCGGCCTTTCTCTTCCTGAATCCCTTCGTCTGGTGGTCATCGGCGGCGAGAAGGCCCGGCCGGAGCGATTCGATCAGTGGCGACGGATGGCCGGCGACCGCATCCGCCTCATCAACGCCTACGGACCCACGGAGGCGACGGTTGCGGCGACGTTCTGGGAAGCGGGCGCCGACGCAGGGGAATCCTCGACCCGGACCGTCCCCATCGGGCGGCCCCTCGAGAACGTCCAGACCTACGTGCTGGACGGAAAGTTGCGCGCGGTTCCCATCGGCGTCGTCGGCGATCTGCACGTCGGCGGTGCGGGTGTCGCCCGCGGATATCGGAACCGCCCGGACCTGACGGCGGAGAAGTTCATCCGGGACCCATTCGGGGGCGCCGGCCGGCGGCTCTACAGAACCGGCGACCGGGCCCGCGTCATGCCGAACGGCGATCTGGAGTACGTGGGGCGCGTCGACGGCCAGATCAAGATTCGCGGCTTTCGGATAGAGGTCGGAGAGGTCGAGGTGGCCCTGCGGGGAATTCCAGCGGTTCGCGAGGCGGTGGTGCGGGCGCGGGAAGATGTTCCGGGCGAAGCGCGGCTCGTGGCCTACGTGATGCCGGAGCCCGAGAGCTCTCCATCCGTGGGAGAGCTGCGCCGCCGCTTAAAGGAGCTGCTACCGGAGCATATGGTCCCCTCGAGCTTCGTTCTTCTCGCCGAGATGCCGAAAACCGCCAGCGGGAAAATCGACGCCGCGGCGCTCCCCCCTCCCGACGAGAAGCGTCCCAACCTGGACGAGACGTATGTTCCCCCGCGTACGCCCGTGGAACGGGCATTGGTCGAAATCTGGACCAACGTTCTGCGCATCGACCGTATCGGCATCCACGATAATTTCTTCGATCTGGGCGGGGACTCGTTGCGAAGCACCCAGGTGGCCGCCCGCGCGTACGATGCCTTTCGCATCGACCTGCCGGTGCGGGATTTCTTTCTGAGCCCGACTATCGCGAGTCTCGCGGTGGCCCTTCTTGCCAGACAGATCGAGACCGTTTGTGCAACGGCCAGAGAAAATCTCCTGACGATGGTCGCGGACCGGCACGGAGCGGCGGCGGATGTCCATCCAGACCTCGAGTCCTCAGCGCAGGGTCTCGCCTCGCGGATTGCGAGTTTCGCTTCGGAGGAGCGCGCCGCTCTGGAACGTTGGCTGAATGACGCGATCTCGAGCGACGACGAGCGGAACGGCTTCCCGGGCCGGATCCACCCGCTTCCCCGCCGTTGGAGTTCCTGACCCCGGGAACCTTTCTCGAGTGTGACTGAATTTCGGAACTTCCGTTCCGATGGTCAGGGGCGCGGGGGCCGCCGAGAACAGCGGCCCCCGATCGCGCCTCCCTTTCTGCCGCCTGCCGCCTTCCGCCGTTGGGTCAGTCGAGCTGCAGGTCGAGGTTGTCCCGATCGGCGTTCGCGAGCTGCGAAGGGGCGGTCTCGACGGGAGCGGCCGTGTTGACCGATTGCTGGTTCGTCAGGTTCGCGGAGGTTCCTCCCATCGAGAGGAGGGCGGCAACGATCAGCAGCAGCCCCATCCCCGCACCCAACCCGCCTTCTTTCCAACCGTTCCGGCTCTTCGACGCGTTCAACTTCGTCTCCACCATGACCGCCTCCTTGTATTGGCCCACGCACGGAGAGAGAGCAAGGCGACCGCCACGGGGTTGCGCCGCGGCCCGAGACGCGGATCTCCTTCGGCTGCAGAGGGATGAGAGAAGCTGGGTCCCGCGAAGGATCGCCTGCGTCCAGATTCCGGACGACGGCCGTCCAGCTTCTGGACGGTTTTTCAGCTTCTGGAGACGGCGAGGCCGTACTTGCGGATCTTTTGGTACAGGGAGCTGCGGGAGATCCCGAGAGAATGCGCGGCGCGCTCGACGCGCCCCCCCTCCACCTGGAGCGCCCGGCGGATCAGGTCCTTCTCGGTCTCGAGGAGGCTCAAGTCCTGGCGGCCCGCCCGGTCCGGGGACGAAGGCGCCTCGAAGCCGAGCTCCGCCGCGCTGATCTCGCCTCCGTGGGAGAGAAGCGCCGCCCGTTCGAGGACGTTGCGAAGCTCCCGGACGTTTCCCGGCCAGGGATAGGCGGCGAGTCTCTCGACGGCCGCGGGAGCGAGACTCAGCGAATCGCGCCCGAGGTCCCGACCGATGTCTTCGAGCAGGAAGACAGCGAGATCCGGCACGTCTTCCGGGCGCTCGCGAAGCGCCGGGATCTCCAGCACGACCGTGTTGATGCGGAAATACAGGTCCGGGCGAAACCGCTTCTTCTCGACGAGCGCCGCCAGGTTCTCGTGAGAAGCGGCGATCAGCCGGATGTCCACCTGACGCTCGCGGACGTCGCCCAGCCGCCGGAATTTTTTCTCTTCCAGGACTTTCAGGAGCTTCGGCTGGACCGACAGAGGGACGTCTCCGATCTCGTCCAAGAAAAGAGTCCCCCGATGCGCGACTTCGAGCAGGCCGAGCTTGGCCGCGATGGCGCCGGTGAAGGCGCCTTTCTCGTGCCCGAAGAGCTCGCTCTCGAGGAACTCCGGCGAAAGGCCGGCGCAGTTCAGATCGAGGAAGCACTCCTCCGACCGGGATCCGTTGCGGTGGAGCCACGCGGCGAGAATGCCTTTTCCCGTGCCCGTCTCCCCGTGGATGAGCACGGGCGCGCTGGCATCCGCGACGCGGCGCGCCCGGTCGGCCAGGAGGCGGATGGCCGGCCCGGTTCCCCGGAACGGGTCGATGCGCTCCCGCGCGGTTCGGGCCTCCTCCCGGAGCGCGCGGCGTCGGTTGCGCGCGTTCTCCAGCACCCGGTCGACGACGAGGAGAAATGCCGCGATCTGCACGGGCTTCGTCAGGAACTGCTCGGCGCCCTCCTGCAGAGCCAGCGCCGCGAGCTCCAGGTCCTCGTACCGGGCGAGAACGATACAGGGGGCCGCGGGATCGATTCTCCGGATCTCGCGCAGCAGCTCGATCGCGGAGCCGTCGGGAAGCTGAGCGGCCAGGACCGTGAGGTCGGGCCTCGCGGCGCGAAAAGACTCGAGCGCCACCCGGGAGGATGCCGCCTCGGCCGCTTCGTACCCGTCCATCTGGAGGACCCTCTGAAGGCTCTCCCGGAGCGCGGCGTCGGCGTCGACCAGCAGCACGCGGGCCGCCCGCGCGCCATCCCGCCCGGCGTCCGGACGCTCGCTCATCGCGCCGAAACTCCCGCGCCCCGGAGAGAGGCATCCAGGATTTCGATCGGATGCGCCGCCGGCAGGTCGACGCCGCGCTGCCTCAGGATTTTCTGGATCTGGAGCGTGCATCCCGGGTTCGCCGAGACCAGCAGTTCCGCCCCGGTCGAGAGCACGTTGTCTGCCTTGCGCCCGCCGATCTCATCCGCGCTGGCGGGCTCCGTCAGATTGTAGATCCCCGCGCTTCCGCAGCACTGGTCTCCGTCGGGCACTTCGAGGATCTCGATCCCCGGGATCCCGCGCAGCAGCAGTCGCGGTGGCTCGCGGACGCGCTGCGCGTGCGCGAGATGGCAGGCGTCGTGGTAGGCGACGCGCAGGGCGATCGGATGCCGCGGCGCGGCTGGCCCGAGCTCCGCCAGAAACTCCGTCACGTCTCGGACCCGGCCGGAGAACTCCGCCGCGCGGGACGCCCACGCCGTGTCGCCGGAGAAGAGGCGGCCGTAGTCTTTCAGGTGAGAACCGCACCCGGCGGCGTTGACGATGACCGCGTCGAGGCGCTGGCCTTCGAACCGCTCGATCAAGGCCCGCGCGAAGGCGAGCGCCTCGCCGTCTCGCCCCGCGTGCATCGAGAGAGCCCCGCAGCAGCCCTGGCCCTGAGGAACGGCGACCTCGCATCCCTCGGCGGAAAGGGCCCGCACGGTGGCGCGATTGACCTCCGGGAAGAAGACTCTCTGCACGCACCCCGACACCAGGCCCACGCGCGCGCGCGCCGGCGAGACCGCTGCCGTGAGCGCCGGGACGTCCGACGCCGCGCGTTCCTCGACCGGGGGCATCAGAGTCTCCAGCTGAGCGAGCCTCCGTGGCAGGATCTCGAGAAGCCCGGAGGCGTGCACGAGCCGCCGCAGTCCGGTCGACGCATAGAGACCGAGGAGGCGGCGGACGATCTTCAGCCGCTCCGGGTACGGAAACAGGAGAAACAGAAAGCTCCGGTACAGGCGGTCGAGGACCGGGCGCCGGTACGTCTTCTCGATGGCGGCCCGGGTCTCCTCGATCAGAACGTCGTACCGGACTCCCGAAGGGCAGGCGGTCACGCACCCCATGCAGCCGAGGCAGCGGTCGAAATGGGCGACCACGGTCTCGTTGAACGCCAGCGTCCCCTCGGCCAGGCCGCGCATGAGATCGATGCGCCCCCGGGGGGAGTCCATCTCCTCGCTCCAGGAGTTGTAGGTCGGGCAGGCGGGAAGGCAGAACCCGCAGTGCACGCAATCGTCGATCAGAGTGCGCGGACCGTGGACCGCGCCGTCCTCGGTGCCGGGCAGCACGCCGTGCGGGCCGCTCTCGACGACCAAGCTAAATCGCTCCCATGAAGCGGCCGGGTGCGAGGCGCCGGTCGGGATCGAGGCGCGATTTCATCGCCTGCATCAGAGGCCACGCGGAGGGCCGGTCTCCCCAGACGTCCACGAGCGCGCGGACCTCCGCCGGGGCCGCGGTCAGAGTGAGCGAGCCGCCGAATGCCGCAAGCGTCGATCGCGCGCGGGAGAGCGCGGAGGCCGCCGGATCCGCGGGTCCGGACGCTCCGCCGAGAAACCCGAGGCCCAGGGTCGGATACCAGACGGCCCCGGCGTCGTGCAGCGTCGCCAGGATCGGGGCGAAAACGTCCGCCGCGACACTCTCGACCGCGGACCGGGGCGCGGCGATCTTCACGCGAAGAGAAGAAGGCCCCCGGACGGCGTCGTGGCGCGCCCGGAAGTCGTCCGCCGAGGCCCGGTCCGCGACCTGTCCGTTCGCCGCGCCGCGTCCAGCGAGGAGACTCAGGAACCGGTCCCGCTGCTGCCGGACTCCCGCGGCGAAGCCCTCGAACTGGACCGCGAGGTCGAAGGTCCCGGGTCCCGCGAGGATCGCCACCGCGGACGCGGGCTCGAGCTGGACGCGCCGCATCTCGCGGACGAGGCCCCGGAGGACGGCGGCGGAGCAGCCCGGCACGAGGACCATCGCCGATGTCTCGGGAAGCGGGTGGAGGCGGAACGTGACGGTCGAAATCAGGCCGAGGGTTCCGAGCGATCCCACCATGAGCTTGGGGATGTCGAAGCCCGCCACCGTCTTGACGACCTTCCCCCCGCCGCGGGAACCGGTGCCGTCGGCGCGGAGAATCGACACTCCGATGATGAGGTCCCGGATCGAGCCGTACCGCGCCCGCAGGGGTCCGAATGCGTTCCCCGCCACGAGCCCGCCGAGCGTGGCGCGCTCGGGCAAAGGCGGATCGAGCGCGAGCCTCTGCCCGTGCTCGCCGACGACCTGCTGCAGGAGGGCGAGCGGGACACCCGCTTCCGCGACGACGATCTGATCCGACGGCGCGTGCTCGAGGATGCGGCCGAGCCCCCGGGTGAGCAGAACGGCGTCGATCGCCTCCGGCGGGTGACCGGCCTCGAGGTCCGTGCCGCCTCCGACGAAAAGCATCCGCGCGGCGTCGCGCGCGCACCGCGCCATGACCTCCGCGGCCTCTTCGACACTGTCCGGCGTGAACACGAGCTTCGGCCGTACGCCGAGCACGGCGTCTCCCTCGTGCCCTTCCCGAACGGCCAGGCTCAACAGGGGCCTCCCCTCTTCGAAACGCTCAACGCGGAACGCTCGACGCTCAATTCTTCTTCTCCCCTCACCCCCGGCCCGCCTCTCCCGACAGCTCGGTCGGATGCGCTCGGTAGACGCCGGGCCGATCCCCGCACAGCCGCGGCGTCGGGAAGACCTTCCCGGGATTGAACCGGTTTTCAGGGTCGAACGCGCAGCGAACCCGGCCCATGGTGTCGAGGTCGCCCTCGTTGAACATCTCCCCCATGTAAGGCGCCTTGTCGGCGCCGACGCCGTGCTCCCCGGTGATCGAACCGCCGGACCGGATGCAAATCCGGAGGATGTCGCCGCCGAGCGCCTCCGCCCGCTTCTCCTGGCCGGGGATCCGCGCGTCGTAAAGGACGAGCGGGTGCAGGTTCCCGTCGCCCGCGTGAAAGACGTTGGCGACTCGAAGCCCCGCGGCGACCGCGAGGCCCTCGATCTCCCGGAGCACCGAAGCGATGGCGGACCGCGGGATCACCCCGTCCTGGACGATGTAGTTCGGGCTGATGCGGCCGACGGCCGCGAACGCGCTCTTCCTTCCCTTCCACATGAGCTGCCGCTCATTCTCGTCGCGCGGGAGGCGGATCTCGAGCGCGCCCGCCGCGGCCGCCAGGCGCGTGGCGGACTCGGATGTGTGCTCGACTTCCGCGAGCGGTCCGTCGACGTCCATCAACAGGGCCGCCCCCACGTCCGGCCAGTCGAGGCCGGTGGCGGCCTTCGCCGCGACGATCGCGAGCCGATCCATCATCTCGATGGCCGCCGGCACGATCCCCGACGCGATGATCGCGGAGACCGCGTGGCCGGCTTCATCGGTCGAGGGGAACGTCGCGAAGAACGTGCGCGTCGCTTCGGGCTTGCGGAGAATGCGGAGAACGACCTCCGTCACGATCCCGAGCATCCCCTCGCTGCCGACGACGACGCCCAGGAGGTCGTATCCCGGAGAGTCGGGCACGGCGCCGCCCAGATCGACGATGGAGCCGTCGCCGACGACGATGCGGGCGCCGAGGACGTGGTTCACGGTGAACCCGTACTTCAGGCAATGGGCCCCGCCGGAGTTCTCCGCGACGTTGCCGCCGATGGTGCAGACGCTCTGGGAGGAGGGGTCGGGCGCGTAGTAGTAGCCCTCCGGCGAAAGACGGCGGCTGACGTCGAGGTTGATCACCCCGGGCTCGACCCGCATCCATTCGTTCTCGAAATCGATCTCGAGGATTTTCTTCATCCGCGAGAGTCCGACGACGACGCAGCCGGGGACGGGCAGCGCGCCGCCCGAAAGGCCGGTCCCCGCTCCCCGCGGCACGATCGGCAATCCGGCGCGGGCCGCCAGCCGCACGACCTCCGCGACCTCCGCCGTCGACGCAGGAAGGGCCACGAGACCCGGCGTGACGCGGAAGCTCGCGAGACCGTCGCATTCGTAGGTCCGCAACTGCTCGGGCTCGCTGACGCAATGGCTCTTTCCCACGACCGCGGCGATGCCCGCGATGAGGCTCTCGGGAACGGCGGGCGGGGAGGCGCTCATGACGGGGACGTGGGAGCCGCGGGCTACTCCAGGCGCCGGTACGCGGGGAACGTCAGGAACTCCGTGAACTCCGGTTTTTCCACCAGCTCGTCCAGGATCTCGGCGGCGTCGCGGAGGCGGCCGGCGGTCTCGCCGCCGAGCGCCGAAAGCTCCTCCCCGCGGACCTGCCGGTAGAGATCGCGGGTCACCGGCCGGCCATCCGACAGCGCCGCTTTGTTGTGGATCCACTGCCAGAGCTGCGACCGCGAGATCTCGGCCGTCGCGACGTCCTCCATCAGGTTGAAGATCGCGGCCGCCCCGTTGCCGAGCAGCCACGAATTCAGGTACTGGAGCGCGACGTTCACGTTCTGGCGAAATCCGGCTTCCGAGACCGATCCGCCGGGGACCCGCGTGTCGATCAGCATCGCCGCCGTCGTCTTGACGTCTTCCCGCAGCCGTTCCTTCTGGTTGGCGTGCCCGGAAAGGGCCTTCTCGAAGACGTCGCGCGCGATCTCGACCAGACCCGGATGGGCCACCCAGGTGCCGTCGAAGCCGTCGCCCGCCTCGCGGTTCTTGTCCTGCCGGACCTTCTCGAGCGCCGCCTCGTTGACCTCCGGGTCCTTGCGGCTCGGAATGAACGGGGCCATGCCGCCCATCGCGTGCGCGCCGCGGCGATGGCAGGTCGCGACCAGGAGCTCCGTATAGGCGCGCATGAAGGGAACCGTCATCGTGAGCTGCGCCCTCTCGGGAAGGACCAGATCCCGGCGCTCCCGGAGAGTCTTGATCGTCGAGAAGAGGTAGTCCCACCGGCCGGCGTTCAGGCCGCTCGCGTGCTCGCGAAGCTCGTAGAGGATCTCGTCCATTTCGAAGGCCGCCGGCAGCGTCTCCACCAGGACGGTCGCGCGGAAGGTCCCGCGCGGGATCCCGAGCTCTTCCTGGGCAAAGAGGAAGACGTCGTTCCAGAGGCGGGCCTCGAGGTGGCTCTCCATCTTGGGCAGATAGAAATACGGGGCGGTCCCGCGCGCGATCCGCTCGCGAGCGTTGTGGAAGACGTACAGGCCGAAGTCGAAGAGGCTCGCTGAAACAGGCTGCCCGTCCACGGAGACGTGCTTTTCGGGCAGGTGCCAGCCGCGGGGCCTCACCAGGAGCGTCGCGACCCGTGTTTTCAGGCGATAGCTCTTGCCCTCCGGGCTCTCCCAGGAAATCTCCCCTCGCACCGCGTCGATCAGGTTTGTCTGTCCCGAAACCACGTTTTCCCACGTCGGAGAGAGGGAGTCCTCGAAGTCCGCCATGAAGACGTCGGCGCCGGAATTCAGCGCGTTGATCATCATCTTGCGTTCCACGGGGCCCGTGATCTCCACCCATCGGCACTCGAGATCCGGGGGCGTCGGAGCCACCTTCCAGCCATCCATCCGCACCGAGGCCGTCCCGGGCAGGAAGTCGGGAAGCTCCCCCGCGTCGAAGCGCGCCTGCCTCGCAGCGCGGCGGCGGAGGAGGTCCTGCCGCGTGGGCTCGAACCGGCGCGCGAGCCTCTCGAGAAACGCCAGCGCCTCGGGGGACAAGACCGATTCCGCGGACGCCGGCGACCTCCCGAGGACCTGGACTTCGCTCGCCATGCTCGCCTCCAAACCCCTCCGAGCCTACATCAGCCCAGGCGGAGGGGC
>JALYUA010000090.1 GCA_030854005.1 Acidobacteriota bacterium | reverse complement strand
GCACGAATCCATCGTAGAAAAGCGCCGACATCTCGGCCGATTCACAGGCATTGATGAAAACGAGCGGGGCGCCGGAGAGAGCATTGCCTATCGGTGCGAAGACCGAAAGATCGCCGAGCGTCAGCCTGCCGTCGTCGCCGGTGAATACGAGCGCCGAAGTATCGGGTCCGCCCCCCTCAGAAAGCGATTTCGACTCGGCATGGCAATAGAAGTAGAGGACCTGGTCCGGCGACGAGGGATCTGCGAGAGCGCGCTTGACCTCCTCCCCGGTCTTCCGAACGATGAGCTTCGTCGAGACCTTTTGCGAAACTGCTTTCCAGTATTCGAGCTGACCCGCAATGACCGGAATCCCCATCTGCTGATCGATGTCGGCGTTGATGTTCAGGCTCACCGAGCTGAGCGGACCGTCGATGTTGGTCGTCAGGACGTCCATCGGCGGTTGAAGCGGAATGTGCTCGATGATGTGCTTGAAGCCGAGAAACAGTTCGGGATCGATGTGATCCGGGTCGAAGGAGTCGGCCATGTAGAGGATGCCCCAGGGGAGAAGAAACTGCTCGGAAAGGATCTGGATCTTGAGCGGCTCTTTCTGCGCCATCTTGCGAAATTTCGCCCCGAGCAATCGAGATTCCGCGTCCGCGCCGGGTCCGCTGAAGATCTGCTGGTAAAGCCGGAATCCCGCCTTCGCGACGGCCTTCAGAGCGGTATCGCTGGCATCCTTCGGGATGTCGATTCCCTCCTGATAAACGACCGAGTTACCGGGACCGGATACCAGATCAACGACTCCCTGCAACTCCTGGCGGGCCTGCGCGATCATCTGATCGAGCTGCGGAAGCGTGATGGGAAGCGTCGCGATCGCTTTCACGGCGCCGGCAAGAATGGCCTGGAACCCATCGGCGGTCTTCGTGAGGACGAGCGTCACGTCGCGGGGCTGCAGCGCGGCGCTAGAATCGATCGTGCGTCCCCGACTCGTCGGAGTGAGGGTCTCGCTTCGGAGCGGGGCTCCCACCGCGAGCCGCACCGTGACGAGCTGGACGAAATTCCCCCCCCTGAGAAAGACCGCCTGCAAAATCCCCGCGCCTTCCCTTTTCGCCCGAATGTCGAAGCGCGCCTTGTTCTCGGACTTTCCGCGACGCGGGACCCGGAGCTTCTGGGGCTCGGTCAGGACGTCGAAGTCCTCGCTCGACAACTGGACGGTCAGCTCGATGACATCCTCGCCTTTCGGAAACTGCAACATCAACTCGCCGTGACCTGATGTCCCCGGGCGGATCTCCATGTCGACGTCAAACGCGATCGTGCACGTTTCATCGACGCGCAGCGGTTCGGCCGGATCCCGTCCTTCGAGCTGGGCGTTGATCCAGCGCGGCTTTTCGGCAGGCTCGGCGGCCGGTCCTTCGGATTCCATTTTCGGCGTCGAACGAGTCGGAGGCGGCGGGGCGGCCTTCTCCGCCTTCTCCGCGGGGGCGGCCGGAGGCGGGGGCGCCATCGCGGGCGGGCGATCGGCGGCCGAGAGGACCCGCGACCGTTGCGGGGGCGCGAAGGAAGGAGGAGGCGGAGCGGCGGCAGACGGCGGCGGCGGCGCGGCGCGCCGGGAACCGCGAGTCATCGTCGCCGCGCGTTCCGGAGCGGCGTGGAGCCAGCCGAGATCCATCCCCGACGAGGCGCTCCGCGTCTCCCCCACCAGGACGCCCGTCACCTCGCCGTCCTTGAGCACGACCCAGCGGCCTCGCGGCGCGTCGCGGAAGAGCCTCCGCACTTCGCCGGGCGAAAGCGCCTGTTCTTCGACGGCGCTCGCGCTGCGTTCCGCGAGCAGGCTCCGGACGTCCTTGAGCGGACGCGCCAGCAACTCCGGCCGGAACGCCGGCTCAGTGGACTTCAGCGTCTCGATCAGCTCGCCCAGCCGGAAGACCGCGTAGCCGCGCCCGTTCAAGAGCACCGCGACATACAGCCAGAGATTCCCGAGCGCCTCGAGCTTCTCCCGCACCTCGGCCACGGTCGTGTCCTCGCGGGCCAGAAGGAAATCCCGCTTCAGCTCGCTCGACTCGGTCACCATCGGCCGTCCCTCTCAGGGCACACGGCGGCCAGCGGGCCGGGGACGGTCTTTCGCGTCGCACCCTCGATCCTCATCGAGGGTCCCGACGGAGAAGTCTCCGAGCGCGGATGTCGCCCCGACGGCGATTCCCGGCGGTCACAGGTCCTCTCGTTGACACACATCCACTTGGAACGCGCTTGCGTCCCATCAGTACGATCCCCGCCGAATCGGTTTTTGGCTGAGAAAAGAAGGGAGCGGGCTGAGCGTGCGGCCTGCCGGGCGCTACGCTCTCGGGCCCGCCAGCCGCCTCAGGCACTTCCTCTCGATCTCCCGGACGCCGCCCCGCGTCATGTGCGCGGTCTGCATGAGCTCCCGCTGGGTGTATCCCTCTTCGAAGCGCAGGCGGTAGAAACGCCGCAGGGGCCGAGGCAACTGGCCCGCTCTCGCCCGGATGAGAAGGAGGGCTTCGCGTGTCGCAGACGCCGGAAAACGCGTCAGTTCAGCCCCGACCGCGGCGGAGATGCGCTGGGCGCGGCGGCCGCGTTTGAAGATGTCGACCGCGAGGTGGCTGGCCGTGTGGAAGATCCAGGTGGCGTTGACGCGCCGGTCGGGGCCGGCCTTCCAGAGCGCCAGACAGAGCTCCTGGTACAGGTCCGCGCCGTCGGTGTCCGAAATACCGTGGGCGAACGCGACCCTGCGGGCCACGCGGCGCAGATAGGGCAGGCAATCCGATTCCAGCCACTCGACGACCGGCTGTTCGAACATCTAAGGATTACGTCCTGGCCGGATTCTACAATAAAGGACACATCCCGGCGTCGCGGGGGCGGGACTGGTCAGGAAGAGCGCAGGAGTGCCACTTGAGAGTCCCGGATCGGGGGGAAGGCGGCCATGACTTACCGCGGACCCGCGATCTTCCAGCCGGAGTTGGAAACCGGGGGCAGGGCAAACGCGCGCGTGGGAGCCGTCCCGCTCATCTGCCAGACGGTATCGGCCCCCGTCGAGCCGTGACGCCAGAGGATGTCCGTCTGCCCGTCGCCCGTGAAGTCCCCCGCTCCGGCGATCTGCCACGCCAGGTCTGAGACATCCGGCAGGGCGATCAGCGCCGCGACGGAAGCCCCATTCATCCGCCAGATCGTGTTCTGCCCCGTCGCGCCGTTGCGCCAGAGGATGTCGGGCTTGCCGTCTCCGTCGAAATCCGCCGCCGCCCCGATGTCCCAGTTGAGATCCGGAACCGAAGGGATTCCGATCGCCGCCGCGACGGAGGTTCCCGTCATCCGCCAGATCACGTCGGCGCCGGTCGCGCTGTTGCGCCACAGAATGTCGAGCTTCCCGTCGCCGTCGAAGTCGGCCGCCCCCCGAATCTGCCAGTTCAAATCGAACACCGGCGGCAGGGCGATCTGCGAGATAACCGACGTGCCGTTCATCCGCCAGATCACGTTCTCTCCCGTCGAGACGTTGCGCCAGAGGATGTCCGGCTTCTGATCCCCGTCGAAGTCCCCCGCCGCGCCGATCCTCCAGTTCCCGTCGGCCACAGGCGGAAGCCCGGCCGTCTTCACGCCGCCCTGCGCGTCGACCAGCCAGACCGTGTTCTGGCCCGTCGCCGCGTGGCGCCACAGGATGTCCGCCCGGCCGTCGACGTCGAAGTCGCTCCTGAGCGGCTGGACGCGCAGGATCGTGAAATCGTCCGCGACGGCGCCCGCCGACGTGAGAAAGCGCGCATCGAGGCGGCCCCCGTCGACGTCGAGAACGAGAGAGCCGAGTTGCGCCGCCGAGTAGTACATCGCGGGGTGATCCAGCGTGCCTCCCGCGATCCGGCCCGAGGTCCCCGCGACCGCGTACACCGTTCCCTCGCGCGGGTGAACGCCGGCCCGTTTCCGGTAAGCGCCCGTGCCCGATTCCCGTCCGCTGCCGGCATCCTTTTTCATGGACGGAACCAGCGTTGTCGAGAGCCCGTAGTGGCCGTCCAGGAGAAACGATCGCTCGTACGCGTGGCTGTGGCCCGTGAGGACGAGATCGACTCCGCCTGCCTCGAGGACCGGGAGAGCGAACTGTCGCATCTCGACGAGCTCGCCCTCGACGTCCGAGTCGTGCGACCCCTTGGAGTAGGGCGGATGGTGCCAGAAGGCGACTTTCCACGCGCTCGCGCTGGCGGCGAGATCGGCTGCGAGCCACGTCAGCATCGGATCCGCCGCTCCGCGGGGGCTCCCGTAGGAGTCGAGGCAGACGAAGTGGATGTTGGCGTAGTCGAAGGAGTAGTACGCCTCGGTTCCGGAAGCCACTCCTCCGGCCTGCCCCGCCGCCGGGAGCGCGAAGATGTCGTAGTAGGGGCCCGTCTGCGTCGCGGAGCTCGCGCTGTACCCGTCGTGATTGCCCAGCGTCGGCCACAGGAACGTGTTGCGCAGGATCCCGGGAAAGACGTCGAAGACCGCGGCCTGATACTCGGCGTCGGTGCCGTTGACATACGCGTTGTCTCCGAGCATCAGCCAGACGTCGGTCGCGCGGTTCGCCGCGAAGGTGAGGTACGCGTCGCGAACCGCCCGGACATTCGCGTCCGCGGTCCCGGAGTCTCCCGTCACCCAGATGCGCACGGGCTTCGATGATCCGGGGGAAGGAGCGGTGAAGAACGAGTGTGTTGAGTCTCCGCCGGCGAGCGTGGCGACGCTCGTTCCGACCGAATAGTAGTAGCGCGTCGCCGCCGAGAGCCCGGACACCGTCACCCGGTGATCGGTCGTCGAGGCCGAATCGGATGCGGCGGAGGTCAGCGCGGAGGAGACCGTCCCGTACCGCACCCGGCTGTCCGTGGGCGCATCCGTGCTCCAGGACACGACCGCGCTCCCCGCCGTCTGCAGCTGGAGATACGGTCCCCGCGTCACCGTCTGCGCGGCGAGCGCGCGCGCGAGAAGCAGAACGGCCACGGCCAGACACGGAGAGAGTCTCCCGGCGCCGCCAGGTCCGCCCGCGCGGGGCCCCGACATCCGGTGAGAGTCAGAGGGCGCGCTGTGCATCGGCTTTCTCCGGCATTGTCTGGACAGAAATGTGGCGAGACGGGCGGGATTAACGACCCGGATCCGGATTTCGTTCAATGGTACGGCAAAAAGGGCGCGATGTCGCGGCCCGGGCCTCGTCTCGCAGGACCGGGACGTGGAGGGTCGGAGCGTCGCGCCCTC
>JALYUA010000077.1 GCA_030854005.1 Acidobacteriota bacterium | reverse complement strand
ACCTACTACCGTCAGGTCTACGTCGAGCAGACCGGCTTTCTCTTCGACATCGTTTTTCTCGTCTTCGACGGCCGAACCGGCGAAAAGATCCTGCAGGACGAGTTCAAGGACTTCCGCCAGACGGGAGGCCGCCGGGCCGACGAGCTCCAGGGCCTCTTCGAGAACCTCTTCTCGCTCGAAAACCAGATCCTGAATCTCTTCGTCGCCCGCGAGCGCGAAGCGGACCGGTACATCTTCACCGACTGACGTTGCCGACGGGAGCCCTCGCATGAAGAAATCCCTGCTGATCGTGTCCCTTCTGCTGTGCGCCGCGTCGGCGGCGATCGCCCAGGAGGGGTTCGGCGAGAACAAGATCGCCTACGACAAGTTCGACTGGAAGACGTACCGCTCGACCCACTTCACGATCTACTTCTACGAGCGCGAGCGGACTTCGCTCCAGAAAGTGGCGTCGTACGCAGAGAGCTCCTACGACGACATCTCGCGCCAGCTCAACTTCCAGATTCCCAAGCCGATCAACCTGATCTTCTACGCGACGCACTCCGATTTCGAGCAGACGAACACCCTCCTGAATTTCATCCCGGAAGGCGTCGGCGCCTTCGCGCTCCCCTCCCGCAACCGGATGGTTCTGCCGGTCGACCTTCCGGAGGAGAAGCTCCAGCAGCTGATCGCGCACGAGCTGACGCACGTCTTTCAGTTCGAGATCCTGTTCGGCGGCAACTACCTCCGCGCCGCCACGACCAATGCCCCGCAGTGGCTGACCGAAGGAATGGCGTCCTACTTCGGCAACGACGAGGACAACAAGGACCGCATGGTGCTGCGGGACGCCGTCCTGGCCGACCAGGTCCCGGAAGTCACCAAGCGCGGCATCGAAGGGTTCTTCGCCTACCGCTTCGGCCACGCCGTCTTCGACTTCATGGCGGCCGAGTGGGGCAAGGATTCCGTCCGTGAGTTCGTGTACGAATTCCGCAACCAGATCGGCCCTTCGATCGAGAAGGCCGTCAAGAGGCAGTTCAACATCACGGGAGAAGATTTCGACATCAAGTTCCGCCGCTATCTGCGGCAGCGGTACCTGAAGATCCTCGCCGAGAAGGGGGAGCCGATCGACTTCGGCGAGAAGTTCAAAGTCGTCGACTCGCCGTCCGCCGAGACTTCCCCGCGCGCCTACCCTTCCGGCGACTTCATCGTCGCGCTCTCCACCTACAAGGAAGACGCCGACGTCATCGTGCTGTCGACCCGGGACCGGAAGATCTACAAGAACCTCACCAGGGGCTACACGACCCAGTACGAGTACCTCGTGTCTCAGTGGGTGACGACGGGTCCCCAGAGCGGGCCCGACGTCGGCGTGTCTCCCGACGGAAACACGGTGGCGGTCTTCGCACGGCGCGAGCGGGGGCGCGACCTTCTCCTGTTGAACGCCCTCACCGGCGGGATCCGCGAGCGCGTCGAGATGCCCGACCTCGATCAGCAGCTGAATCCATCGTTCTCCTCCGACGGCAACCTCGTGGTCTTCCGGGGCCTGCGCGGCGGCCGATCCGACATTTTTTCCTACGATCTGAACTCGAAGGCGCTGACGAACCTGACGGATGACGACGCCTGGGATTTCTCACCGGCGTTCTCGCAGGACGGCCGCTGGATCTACTACTCGTCGATCCGCGGAACCAAGTCGAAGATCTTCCGGTTCCACCCGGAGTCGCCCGATTCCCGCGAACAGATCACCTACGGTGAGTGGAACGACGAGGACCCGTCGCTTTCCCCCGACGGAAAGAGGCTCTTCTTCACGTCCGACCGCGACACGGGCATCTACAACATCTATTCGATCAACCTCGACAGCGGCGAGACGCTCATGCACACCAACGTGGTGGCGGGCGTCTTCTCCCCGACGGTGTTCGTCGGCAAGGACAACACGGAGAAGCTCGTTTTCTCGGCGTATTACAAGAGGCGCTTCACCCTCTACATCGCGGATTCGAAAAAGCCGTTCAAGCGGTTGAATGAGCTCGCGCCGATCGCGTCTCCCGTGGGGCCGGGCGGCGTGACGCCTTTCCAGCCCGCGATCGAGGTGTCAGTCGACCCCGAGAAGGTCACCCCGAAAATCTCCCGCAAGCTTCAGCTCGAAGATGCGCAGATCAACGCCGGGGTCAACACCGACCAGACGTTCGTCTCGAACACCGTCCTGATCTTCGGAGACAACCTCGGCGACCGCCGGCTGTACGCGGTCTTCCAGTCGCTCTCCTCGTTCACGAACTTCAACTTCACGTACCTCGACCTGTCGCACCGCCTCCAGAAGGGCATCCAGCTCTTCGACGACCGCACGTATTTCCTGGCCATCGACCAGAGCCTCGGCCAGGACCGGCTGGTGCGCGACCGGCGCGCCTACCGGGTGACCGGCGGACTCGCTCTCCTGCAGTACCCGCTCGACCGATACCACCGGCTGGAGGGGCAGGTCGGATACATCTCCCGGTCCTACGACTTCCCCTTCGCCTTCACCAACAATGACGGGACCCAGCAGTTCTTCGTGAGCGCCCGGACCGATAACTACCCGCAGGCGGGTATCGCGTTCGTCGGAGACACCGTCCTCTACCGCGAGTGGGGACCGCTCTCGGGCCGCCGGTACCGCTTCGGCTACACCTGGGCGCCGGACCTCAAAAAGGACACGAACACGGTCGATCCCAACGGCCTCGCCGTCTCGAACGGGTCGACCCTGACGGCCGACGTGACGGTCGACCTGCGGCACTACTTCAAGATCACGGAGCGGTCGCTCATCGCCGTGCGCCTCTTCGGCGCCCGCTCGACGGGCAACTTTCCGAACGTCTATTACTTCGGCGGGCTCGATACGCTGCGCGGCCTCGACTTCCGCGAGCAGATCGGAAACACGATCGGATACGCGAACTTCGAATACCGCTTCCCGTTGATCGACCTGCTCGCCTTCCCGTTCGGCGGGTTTGGAAACATCCGCGGCCGCTTCTTCGTCGACCTCGGCGGGGCCGCGCTCAAGGACCAGAGGTTCCGGTTCTGGGACGCGAGCAACCATCAGTTGATCGACGGCAGGGCCTCCTACGGGTACGGCGTCCAGTTCTCCTTCCTGGGCCTCCTGCTGCACTGGGATTTCGCCCACCTGACCGACTTCCGCAAGACCTACTCGGGGCTGAAGACGTCGTTCTACATCGGCACGGAGTTTTAACGGAGGCGGTTGAGCGTCGAGCGTCATGCGTTGAGCGTCCGACGGTCCCCTGCTTGAACGCTCGACGCTCGACGCTTAACTCTTAACCTCTCCCCGGCCTCAACGGGCTATCATTCGCCCAACGTGTCATCGGGAACGTCTTTGGCGGTGCGGGCCCTCGGCCCATACGGAGGCTCTGCACCGGGGTACCGGCTCACCACTTTCTTGATCGACGGAGAGTCCGCTCTAGACGCGGGCTGCCTGACGGACGCGCTCCCGCTGCCGGCGCAGCGCCGGGTGCGGCGGGTTTTCTTAACCCACGCGCATTTCGATCACATGGCGTCGCTGCCCATGCTGATGGAGAACCTCTACGGGCAGGGGCCCGGGCTCGACATCCTCGCGCCGGAGCCGGTCCTCTCGGTTCTCGGACGCGACATCTTAAACGGCCGGATCTGGCCGGATTTCCGCCGGCTCCCCTCCCGCGAGAGGCCGAGCGTCCGGCTGCGCGTTCTCCCGGAGGGCCGTCCGTACCGCGCCGGCGGGGTCTCCTTCACGCCGTTCTCCGTGAGCCACGTGGTTCCCGCGTACGGCTACATCGTCTCGAAGCCCGGCCGCTCCGTTCTCTTCTCAGGAGACACCGAGCAGACCGACCGGCTCTGGGAGGCCGCCCGCCGGGCGAGGAACCTGAAGGCGATCTTTCTCGAGCTCTCGTTCTCCGACACGCAGCTCGCGATCGCGCGCGTCTCGCGGCACCTGACGCCGTCGATGGTCCGGGAGGAGCTGACGAAGGCGCCGCCGCGGGTCCCCATCTTTCTGTACCACATGAAACCGCCCTCGCTCGCGCGCATCCGCCGCGAAATCGGAGCGGTCCACGAGCCGCGCCTGCGGCTCCTCGAATCGGAGCGCGGGTTCCGGTTCTAGAGAGTTTTCCGTTGTCCGTTGTCAGTTTTCAGTCGAGAGGCGCTCGAACTAAGGCTGACAGCTGACAGCTATCCCAGCATCCTCGCCCACGCGAGCAGATCGAGCGCGAGAGTTCCCGCGAGCCGTCCACGCAGCGAGTCGTTTCGCAGCAGGTCCGGACGGGGGCCGTTCAGGATCGAACGGCGGATGAGCCAGACGCGGCCGAGCCGCTCTTCGACGTCCCAGGAGGACCGCCGGGCGCCCCGGCAGACGGAAAGAGTGCGAAGCGCGTCATCGGCCGAAACGCTTTCCTCGAGCGGGTCCGCGGCGGGCGCCGGCCGGTCGGGCTCTGACGGCAGGGAGAGCCGGGCCGTCCACGATCTCGGGCCGGTCGCCTCGAACGCGACGCCCGCCACCCCCTCGTGAAGCCGCGCGTATCCCTCGGGCGAGGAGATGGCGTGAAACGCCGCGTCGGCGGACGCGGGGGCTTCCAAAAAAACCTCGATCCGCGCGTCGGGACTCTCGGGCTCCGGGTCGCCCGCGCGCGCGAAGGCCTCCTCGAGCACGGCGGCATCGACGCCGAAGATCTCGGACACCGCCGCCGACCTCGGCGCGGCGAGCGGGATTCGGGTCCGCGAATGGAGATCGTCGACGCGCGCTTCCCCTCGAGCGAAAGAGACCGCGCGGCTCTCGAGCGACCGGCGGAGGACCACCTCTCTCAAGAACTTCGACTCCGGGCGGAAGGTCCGCTCCCAGCAGTCGGCGTACTCCTGCTCCGAGACCGGCCGATCGAAGAGCTCCAGGGAACGGGGGCCGTCGGGAACCCCCCCTTCCAGATCCACCGACCAGCCTCTTTCCGTCCGGGAGACGGCAGCGGTCGCCAGAGACGTCTCCGTCCGGCCCTCTCGCGCCGGGAGAAGCGCGGGAAGGGGAAATCCGACGTCGCAGATCCAGTCCTCTCCTCCTGCCGAGACCAGCAGGCCGGCGTGATCGAAGTCCGCGAGGACGCGGCCGAAGACGCGCCGGGTCTCGAAACCGAGGGCCGAGATCAGCGCGTCGAAGGCGGCGACCCGCGCGAAGCACGTCCCGCCGGTGCCGGACTCGAGCCGTTCCTTCCAGAAGACGTCGGGCCGGCGCGGCTTGCTCTCCCGGTCGGAAACGCAGCGGTCGCGCACGATTTTCGAAGCGGATTCGAACGGCACGCGCTCGTTGAAGCGGAGGAAGAGCCTCTGGAGATATCCGATTCCCGGGCTTGCGCGGGGAACCTCGAGATCCTCGAGGATGTCGTCGACGGGAACGGTCAGCGTTTCGATGTGAGCTTCTCGACGAGCGCCGCGATCTTTGCCCGAGCGTCGGCGCCGAACCAGAAGTCCAGGAACGGATCCGCGCCGGCGGCGGCGTCGAACCGAGCGAGCGCGGCCGCCCGGGAGCGGCGCTTGATCTCGGCATAGGCGGCGCGGGGCCGCTCGCCGAGCGCGGCCGCGCGCTCCGCCGCGCGGTCGGAGAGATCCTCCGCCGGCACGATCGCGTCCACGAGTC
This sequence comes from Acidobacteriota bacterium, assembly GCA_030854005.1. GTDB lineage: Bacteria > Acidobacteriota > Thermoanaerobaculia > UBA5066 > Gp7-AA6 > JALYUA01. The sequence goes on along the minus strand of JALYUA010000077.1, from coordinate 3,706 downwards.
CGATCGATTCGGCGGCCTCGACGGAGAGGTTCTCGCCACCGGCGCCGAGCCGTTCCGCGCCGCGGTCGCCGAGCACGTAGCGGAAGACCTCGAAGAGCGAAGCGGGAATCGGGACCGCGAGCGCAACTTCCGAAAGACCGAGCCGCCCCTCCCCCGCCGCCGCGAGGCGTTCGTCGGCCGCCGCGGCGAGAATGAGGCCGCCCGCGATCGCGTGGCCGTTCAACGCGGCGATCAGGGGCCCCTCGTACGTGAAGACGTCGCGCACCAGGGCGGTGTAAAGCGCCAGAAATTCCGCCATGGCCGGCCGGTCGCGCCCGACGATGAGCGGGAGGTCCCAGCCGCCCGAAAAGATCCTCTGGGACGACGCCAGGACGACGGGGGCGCCGGCCGCGCGGCGCAGCGCCTGGCGAAGGTCCTCGATGAGCTCGGGCGAGATCGCGTTGGCCCGCGGCCGATCGAGAGTCAGAACCTGGACCCCGGACGAGAGGGCGGCGGAACTGACGAGGCTCATCGGGCCCGCTCCCTTTTCATCGGGAGACTTCCACGGGAGTCTCGGCGTCCACGCTCCCGAACGCGAGGCGATGGACGCGCTCATCGGCCGTCAGCTCCGGGTGAAAGGTCGCGGCGACGACGTTTCCCTGCCGGACCAGCACGGGCTCCCCTTCGCGGGTCGCGAGCACGTCCACGCGGGGGCCCACGGCGCGGATCCGCGGCGCGCGTATGAACACGGCGGGAATCTGCCCGCCGAGAGACGGCGCGTCCACGGCGCCGAGGAAGGAGTCCGCCTGCCGCCCATAGCCGTTGCGCTCGATCGAGATGTCCAGGAGACCCAGGGCCTTCTGCGCGGGGTTCGTGACTTCGCGCGCGAGGACGATCGCGCCGGCGCAGGTGCCGAGCATGGGACGGCCGCTCGCGGCGAACCGCGTCAGAGCGGCCTCCCAGGGGGCGAGCTCGAAGAACTTCCAGAGCGTGGTCGACTCGCCGCCGGGAATGACGACTCCGGCCGCGTCCTCGATCTCGGAAGGCTTGCGCGCCTCGAAAGACGCGATTCCCATCCGGGCCAGCGCCTGCCGGTGGGCCTCGAAGTCGCCCTGCAGGGCAAGAACCGCGACGGAGGCCGGGAATCGGGAATCGGAAATCGGAAATCGCTGGGCTTCGCCGGGCCCTCCCGTTTTCCCCACAACCCGTGGCATCGTCGGATCCTCCGGTCGCGTCACGACGTCTTCGGTCCCGTCTTTCACTACCGTTTCCCGTTTCCCGTTTCCCGGCTCCCGCTCTTTCCTCTCACCATCCCCGGGTCTGGAGCTGCGCTTCTTCGGGCAGGCTCGCCGCGTCGATTCCCTTCATGCCGGCTCCGAGAGACTCTTCGGCTTCGACGAGGGCGTCCGCGTCGCGCCAGTGCGTGGCGGCCTTGACGATCGCGCGGGCGCGCGCCTCCGGATCGTCCGACTTGAAGATCCCGGACCCGACGAAGATCGCCTCCGCCCCGAGCGACATGCAGAGGGCGGCGTCCGCGGGTGTGGCGATGCCGCCGGCCGCGAAGTTGGGCACCGGCAGCTTGCCCGTCTCCGCGACGGCGACGACGAGCTCATACGGCGCTCCGAGACGCTTGGCCTCGCGCATCCGCTCGTCGCGGCCCATCAGGGTCAGGTTGCGCATCTCGCGCCCGATCTCGCGCAGGTGCTTGACCGCGTGCACGACATCGCCGGTGCCCGCCTCCCCTTTCGTCCGGATCATGGCCGCGCCTTCGCCGATGCGCCTCAGCGCCTCGCCGAGATTGCGGCAGCCGCAGACGAACGGAATCCGGAAATCGTGCTTGTAGACGTGGTTTTCCTCGTCCGCGGGCGTCAGGACTTCCGACTCGTCGATGAAGTCGACCTTGAGGGCTTCCAGGATCCTCGCCTCCGCGCTGTGGCCGATACGGCACTTGGCCATCACGGGGATCGAGACCGCGTTCTGGATCTCTCGGATCTTGGAGACCGGCGACATGCGAGCGACTCCCCCGTCGCGGCGGATGTCGGCCGGGACGCGCTCGAGCGCCATGACCGCGGCGGCGCCGGCGGCCTCGGCGATCTTCGCCTGTTCGGCGTTGACGACGTCCATGATCACGCCGCCCTTCAACATCTCCGCGAGCCCGACCTTGACGCGAAAGCTGTCTTCCTGGTTCATGCCGTCTCCTCTTGCGATGACGTTGCGATTCTCGAGTTTCGGTGGCGGTCAGACGACGGGGGCGGAATGCGCCGCGCGTCCCCGCACGGACTGGACCGCATCCCCCAGCAGGGCGATCCCCCGGTCGATGTCACGTTTGTCGACTCGGGAGATCGAGAGGCGGATGTTGGGCCGGTCGTCTCCGCGGGGATCGAAGTCCGCGCCGGGCGCCACACCGACGCCCCGCGCCGCCGCCGCCTCCGCGACGGCCCGGCCCGACATACCGGCCGGCAGGTGAAGCCAGAAGAGCGCCGAGCCGATCTCGCCGCCCCACCATGGAAGATCCGGCAGGTGGGAGCGCAGCGCCCGCACCCCCGCGATACGCCGCGTCTCGACCTCCAGACGCCGGCGGCGCCGCGCGAGGCGGTCCGCGCCCGCCCGCAGGAAATCCGCTACGGCCGCCTGGATCGGGAGCGGAGTCTGGAAGTCCGCTGTCTTCTTGACGCGCGCCAGCCGCTCGATGATGCCCGACGAACCGGCGATCCAACCCAGCCTCAGACCGGGCACGAGGTCTTTCGACAGCGTCCCGAGCCAGACCACGCGCTCGGGCGCCCGCGCGGCCAGGGGAACCTCGCCCGATTCGGGTTCCTCGTATCCGTCTTCGATGATCAGAGCTCCGGCGGCGGCCGCGCCGTCGAGCAGGGCGTCGCGCGCGGCGGCCCGCATGGTCACCCCGGTCGGGTTCTGCCGCTCGGGCATCACGTAGACGAGCTTCGCGCGACGACCGAGGAGGGGAAAGGCGTCCAGGCCCTCGGGGCCGACGGGAAGAGGGATCGTCTCGACGCCGGAGAAGCGCGCGAGCGCGATCGCCCCCGAGTAGCTCGGGGATTCCATCGCGATCGCCTCGCCGGGGTCGGTGAAGGTCCGGAACAGGAGATCCAATCCCTGCTGGGCTCCGCTGGTGACGAGAATCTCCTCTGGGCCGCGCGAGATCCCGGATTCCGAGAGGCGCGCGGAGATCTCCGTCCTCAATTCGAGCAGGCCGAGCGGGGGAGCGTACTGCCAGAGATCGCGCCGACGGCTCCAGGCCGCGGCGAGCGTTGTGGTGAACTCCTCGAGAGGGAAGAACCGCTCGTCGGGAGTCAGCCGCGAGAAGTCCGCGACGGCGTGATCCGAGTCGGGACGCGCCGGCTCCGAGGCGATCGCGGCCGCGCGCCGGGAGAGCAACGCCGTCGCGTCGAAGGCCGCTGACGAGCCCTTTCCGACGACGACCGTTCCGCTGCCCACGCGGCCTTCGACGAGACCGCTCTGCGCCAGGCGCCGGTACGCCGACTGCACCGTGCCGCGATTGATCGAAAGCGCGTCCGCGATGTCGCGGGTGGTGGGAAGCCGATCGCCGGGAACGAGCGCCCCGGTCGCGATGCGCGCCTCGATCGCCGCGGCGAGCTGATCCCCGATCGGCTCGCGCGACGCGCGATCGATGACCACCGCATTGGCCCAGTCCAATTGGCTCGACACAAGGCCAATTGTATCAATTCGCCGCCTTGGGGTGCAAGGC
>JALYUA010000075.1 GCA_030854005.1 Acidobacteriota bacterium | reverse complement strand
CCCCTCACCCTTCCTCCCCCCGCTGTCGCGGGTGGAGAGGGGAGGCGTGCTTGCCCCCCTCACCCTTCCTCTCCCCCCGCTGTCGCGGGTGGAGAGGGGAGGAGCGAGCCGGCTCGCCTCAAACTGTGGCACGGGGAGACTCCCGGGGAGGCGATCCGGAACATATTTTGGCAAGATGCGTTCCCATGGGCATGAAAGAAGTCCGCGCGGTCGTGCTCGGCCTCATCGTGGTGATCCTGGCGGCGCTCGCGCTGTCCAGCTGGCAGCGACCCGCCCGGGAGTTTCGACGGGTGCGCGGGTACCGGGTCGAGATCCGCAAGGCGGAAAACGGCGGCAATCGCCACGTGGCATTCACGGTCCCGATCAGCCTCGTCGCCCGGATGGCCTCGCTCGTCCCCGTCTCGGACATCGGCGGGAACATGCGGGCGGACTTCGGCGACGGCGAGATCACGGCCCGCGACATCCTCGAGGCGGGAAACGCGAGCGCCCCGGGCAAGCCGGGTGTCATCACCCGCGGGCACGCGCACATCGAGGTCCTCTCGGAAGGGGCCGTTCTGGACATCCAGGCCAGGGACGACTGGGACAAGAACGTGCACATCCGGGTGCCCCGGGCGCTCGTCGAGTCGTTGTCGAAAGAAAGCCGGGTCTCGCCGAAGGACATCCTCCGCCGGCTCGACGAGCTGGGCCCCGGAGACATCGTCTCGATCAAGGACCGGGACAACGACGTGACGATCACCGCGCAGGGCAAATAGCCGTCAGCTTTCAGCTTTCAGCCCCGAAGGGGCCCGGTGCACCGCCGTCCGTCGAAACCGGCAGGTCCCGGCGACCGAATGCCGGGAACCGGGACCCGCTGAGAGCTGACCGCTGACAGCTGAGAGCTTCCTTCGGAATCCCCTCCCTCCCGCCGGGGTTATCGTCTCGCCATGTCGAATCGCCTGGCAAACGAGCGCAGCCCCTACCTCCTCCAGCACAAGGACAATCCGGTCGACTGGTACCCCTGGGGACCGGAGGCGTTCACGCGGGCGCGCGAGTCGGAAAGGCCCGTCTTCCTCTCGATCGGCTACTCGACCTGCCACTGGTGCCACGTCATGGAACGGGAGTCCTTCGAGAACCCGCGCGTCGCTGCGGCGTTGAACGACGCGTTCGTTTCGATCAAGGTCGATCGGGAGGAGCGTCCCGACGTCGACGATATCTACATGAGCGCCGTCCAGACGATGACCGGCAGCGGAGGGTGGCCCTTGTCGCTCTTTCTGACTCCCGACGGCAAGCCCTTCTACGGCGGAACCTACTTTCCGCCCGACGACCGCTGGGGACGGCCCGGGTTCCTCTCCCTTCTCCAATCGGTGTCGAACGCCTGGGAGAACCGCCGGCCGGAGCTCGAGACGTCGGCGGCCGAGCTTCTTGCACACGTGACGGCGGCATCGGAAGGAGTCCCGGGCGGCGCGGCGGTCGGAGCCGAGGTCCTCGATGCCGCCTTCGCCGAAATGACCCGGCAGTTCGACGCCAAGAATGGCGGCTTCGGTGGAGCTCCCAAGTTTCCTCCCGCGATGCGGCTCGAGCTCCTCGTCCGGCGCTTCCTTCGGACGGGAGACGCCCGGGCGCGGGACATGGCGGAGACCACGCTCGAGAGGATGGCGGAAGGGGGAATGTACGACCAGGTCGGCGGCGGGTTCCACCGGTACTCCGTCGACGCGCACTGGCTGGTGCCGCATTTCGAAAAGATGCTCTACGACAACGCGATGCTCGCCCGCGTCTATCTGCTCGCGTTCCGGGCGTTCGGGAACGTGGAGCACGCGCGGATCGCGAGGGAGACTCTCGACTACCTTCTCCGGGAGATGACGCCTTCGCACGGCGGATTCTTCGCGGCGCAGGACGCCGACTCCGGCGGCGAGGAGGGCACGTACTACGTCTGGACGCCGGCGCAGCTCGAGGAGGCCCTGGGCGAGTCGGACGCGAAAATCGTCGCGGCGCGCTTCGGCGTGACGGCGGCCGGCAATTTCGAAGGCGGCGCGACCGTCCTTTCGGTCGTGCGGTCGCTTCCGGAGCTCGCTCGTGATTTCGGAAAGACCGGGGAGGAGATCAGCGCTGTGATCGACCGCGCCCGGGAGACCCTGCGCGCGGTCCGCTCGCGCCGCGTGGCGCCCGGCACCGACGACAAGCTGCTGACCGACTGGACCGGGCTGGCGATCTCGGCGTTCGCTCTCGCGGGGCAGGTGCTGGCGGAACCGCGATACGAGAGCGCCGCGAGACTCGCCGCCGACCGCATCCTGGAGCGGTGCCGCCGCGGCGGCGAGCTGCTCCACCGCGAGCGCGGCGGCGAAGCGGGCATCTCCGGGTTCGCGTCCGACTACGCCAACATGATCGAGGCGCTGCTCGACCTCTACGAGGCGACCTTCGAGCCCCGTTATTTCAAAGAGGCGCTAGTCCTCCAGGAGACGCTCGATTCCCGCTTCGACGACGGGCGAGGCGGTTACGCGCTCACCACGGACGATCACGACGGCCTGGTCCTCCGTCCTCGAGAGATCGTCGACGGCGCGACGCCTTCGTCCAATTCGGTCGCCGCGTCTAACCTCCTCCGGCTGCATTCGTTCACCGGGAACCCGAGGTTCCGCGAGAAGGCGGAGGGAATCTTCTCGCTGTTCTCGACGTATCTGACACGGGCCTCCTCGGCCCTCCCCCGGATGCTCTGCGCGGTCGACCGCGCCGTTCATCCGTCGCGCGAAGTCGTCCTCTCCGGAGAGAAAGGCCGCGCGGACTTCGAAGCGCTGCGCGCCGCCGTCGCCGCGGATCCCGCGCTCGACCGCATCGTGGCGCACGCGGACCCGGCGGAAAGCCTCGCCGGCATCTCGCCGCTCGTCGAGGGGCGCTCGCCCGACGGCGGGCCGGCGCGCGCATTCGTCTGCCGTGACTTCGCCTGTCAGCTTCCCACCGCGGACCCGGCGAAGCTCACCGCCGCGCTCCATGGCTGATCCGGGACCGATCGCGCGCGCGCGTCTGCGGATCGTTCCTCCCGGCGAGCCTCCGCCGGTCCGGCGCCCGCGCCGGCCGGGCCCTGCCGTCCTCCTGGTGCTGCTTTACGCGGCGCTCTTCGGCGCCGGTCTCTGGTGGCTGCGGGCGCGAAGCCCGCTCTTTCGCGCCCGCCGGAGCGCCGGGCCGTCCGGCACGACCGCCCTTCCGTCGGCGGGACGGGGCGCCGCTCCCCCGCCCTCGGCGTCGGCCGGGGCGCTGACCGCCCGGCGCCGTGCGCTTCTCGCCGGGGAAGGGCTCTCAGGAGCGGCGGCGGAAAAATACGCGGCGCGGCTCGCAGTGGAACATTGCACGTGCGGGTGCGATCTCTCCCTGAACGTGTGCCTGGCGCGCGACAGCTCCTGCACCAGAAGCCCGGAGATCGCGGAGCGGATCCGGGACTCGTTGCGATGAGCTCCGCGACCGGAATTCTGTTTGACGAGCGGTTTCAGTCCCACGCCGCTCCCTATGAGCACCCGGAGAGGCCGGCGCGTCTGGCGGCGATCGAGGCGCGCCTCGCCGCGGACGGGCTCACGCCGCGGTGCCGGAGGATCCCCGCGCGCGAAGCGACCCGGGAGGAGCTGCTCGCGGTCCATTCGGCGGGCCACATCGACGAGATCGCGGCGACCGCGGACCGCACGCACACCTCCCTCGACCCGGACACGTACGCGTCCGCGGGCTCTGCTCTCACGGCCCGTCTCGCGGCCGGCGGCCTGATCGACCTGACGCTCGCCGTCGCGAGGGGCGAGCTTGCGAACGGGCTCGCCCTGGTGCGGCCGCCGGGACATCACGCGGAAGAGGATCGCGCGATGGGCTTCTGCCTCTTCAACAACGTGGCGGTCGCGGTAAAGGCCGCCCAGAGCGACTTCGTCGCAAGAGCCGCGCAGAGCAAAATTCCCGCGAAGGGTGCGCACAGCGAAGTCATCCCCGAGGCCTCGGCGAGCGAAATCGTCCCCGGAGCCGCGCAAAGCGCCACCATCTCGAAGGCCGCGCCGAACGCGGACGCGCAGCGCGTTCTCATCGTCGACTGGGACGTCCACCACGGAAACGGAACCCAGAACACATTCTGGGACGACGCGAGCGTTCTCTACTTCTCGACCCACCAGTGGCCGTTCTACCCGGGGACGGGCGCCATCGGTGAGACGGGCGGAGTCGGGGCGCCGGGACGGACGGTCAACGTCGCGTGGCCGGCAGGCCGGGGCGACGCGGACCACCTGGCCGCCTTCGACGAGGTGCTTCTGCCGATCGCCCGCGAATTTGAGCCCGACCTGGTCCTCGTCTCATGCGGGTTCGACGCCGCCCGCGGCGATCTTCTCGGCCAGCAGCTTCTCTCGCCGGGCGGATATGCCGCGCTGACGTCGCGCCTTCGGAGCCTGGCCGGCGGAAAAATTGTGCTCGCTCTCGAAGGCGGATACGCGCTCGAAGCCATCGCGGCATCCGCCGCCTCCTGCCTGCGGACGCTCCTCGGCGACGCCCCCGGCGAGCCGGAGCCGGGCGAACCGTCCGCCGCGGCCCTGCAGGTGATCGCGAAAGTCCAGGAAGCGCACAGGCCCTTCTGGAGAGCGCTTCAGGGGACGGGAGGCGGGAGGCGGTAGGCGGAAGGCGGGAAACGGGAAACGGGAAACGAAGGGAGACGGAAGGACGAGAGCGGGCCTTCCCCTCCCGGCTTTGTGTGAACGGTCAATCAACTCTCAACTCTCAACTTCCCCACTCACTTCAGCAAATTCTCCTGCATGAACTCGACGGCCGCGTAGAACTGGAAGTCCTGGTTTCTCTTCTTGGCGAAGCCGTGTCCTTCGTCCTTTGCCATCAGGAACCAGACCGGAGCGCCGTTTTTCCGGACGGTGGCAACCATCTGCTCCGACTCGTTGCGGGGGACGCGCGGATCGTTCGCGCCCTGTACGACGAACAGGGGCTTCGTGATCTTCGACGCCGAGGTCAGCGGAGAGATCTTCTGCAGGAACTCCCTCATCTTTGGATCGCGCTCGTCTCCGTATTCGACGCGCCGCAGGTCGCGCCGGTACGCCTCGGTCTTCTCGAGGAAAGTCACGAAATTCGAGATCCCGACCACGTCGAGTGAGCATCGGATCCGGTCGTTGTAGGCGACCGCGGATGCGAGGGTCATGAACCCGCCGTAGCTGCCGCCCGTCACCATGACCCGGTCCGCGTCGAGATCGGGCCGCGTCTTGATCCAGTCGAGCAGCGCTCCGATGTCCTTGACGGAGTCTTCGCGGAGCGTGCCGTTGTCGAGCTTGGAAAACGTCTTGCCGAAGCCCGTCGAGCCGCGCACGTTCGGAAAGATCATTGCCAGGCCGAGCTCGTTCATGAAGTAGTTGTTCCGTCCGAGATACGCGGGACGCGACTGTCCTTCGGGACCTCCATGAATGTTCACGACGACCGGGCGCTTTCCGGAAAAGCGGGCGCCCGGCTTGTAGAGGTAGCCCGAGATGGACTTGCCGTCGAAGCTCTTCCAGCGCACCAGCTCCGGCTCGCCGAAGCCTTCCGGATTCAACCCGCCGGTCTCGCTTTCCGTCCAGCGATCGAGCTTTCCCGCGGCCACGTCGAAGGAGTAGACGTCCGAAGGCGAGCGAGCGCTCGAGAAGCTGAAGCCGAGGTCGTGCCCGTTCTCGTGCCACTCGACGCCCCCAACAGTCCCGAGAGGCAGGCCCGGAACACGCAGCTCCTTGCCCGAATCGACCTCCAGCACCCGGATGACGCTCGCGCCGTCCTCGTCGGTCACGTAGGCGATCCGTTTCCCGTCTCGGGTGACGTCGAAGTCCTCGACGTCCCACGGGATCTTTCCGGTCAGAACGGTCTGCCGGCCCGAGGCGAGATCGAGCCGGACGAGACGCTGGAACTCCGCGTCCTTGTCCGTCGTCGTGTAAACCGCGTTGCCAGCCGGAACGAACTTGCCCCCGCCGTACGAGATCTTCTCGCCCGGACCCTTCGGCGTCACGAGCGTCTTGACCCCCGTCGCGGCGTCGACGAGCCAGAGGTACGACTCGTTGACGGAGATTCCCTCGACGACCAGCAGCTTCTTCCCGTCCGCCGACCAGTCGACGGCCTGCCAGCCGCCGCCGGAAAGCTCCGCCAGGCGCCGGTCGGTCTTCGGGTCTGACGGATCCTGCACGTAGAGGTCGGTGTCCTGCCCGTTGCGGCGCGTGGAGTTGTAGGCGATCCACTTTCCGTCGTGAGACCAGACGGCGCCGCCGTTGCGCGATTTTCCATCCGTCAGAAGCGTCACGGCGCCCGTGGCGAGATCGTCCCGGTAAAGCTGGAAGAACTCGCCGCCGCCCAAGTCCTTCGAGAAGACGAAAAACTGGCCTCGCGCGGGCTGGAACGCGGCGGCTCCGACGCGGTCCGGGAAAAAGGTGAGCTGCCGGCGCGCTCCGCCGGGCATTTTCACGAGGTGCACCTGCGCCGTGTCCGCGAAGCGGGTCGTGATCAACATCTCCCGGCGGCTGGGATGCCAGCTCGCGAACCCGGCGGAGCGGCTCTCCGTATAAGGCCGGACCGATTCGGCGATCGCCGCGGGAACGGCCGGGATCCCTTCGACGACGAGGTTCTCATTGGGGACGATCGAGCCCGACTGAGCGGAGAGTGCGGAGGCGGCGAGAAGAGCGGTAAGGCCCAGAGCGAATTTCATGCGAGTCCCTTCCTGTTTCAAGAGCCGGATTGTATTAGTTCGTAAGCCCCGGCTCGCCTCCCGAGTGTGTAAGTCCCGGCTCGCCTCCCGCCGAAGTCTCGTCCACGCCACAATCAGGACGCGAGCCGGCTCGCTCCTCCCC
>JALYUA010000072.1 GCA_030854005.1 Acidobacteriota bacterium | reverse complement strand
AATCGGGAATCGAAAAGCCGAAACGGAAATAGGGAACGAAAGAGTCGACTCCGGATGAGTTCCAGGTACACCCATCGGCCATCGGCCTTCGCTCTTCGCCGTTCGCTCCCCTTCCCGCCCCCCCCCTCCCGCCTCCCGCCTCCCGACGACCGCGGCTCGGCGCGGTCGTTGATATCCTCCGAGCGCGATGCTCGCCCGCCTGGAAAACGATCTGAAGGTCGCCCTGAAGGCGGGTGAAAAGCGCCGCGTCTCGACGCTGCGCCTCCTTCTTTCCGCGCTGAAGAACGAGAAGATCCACCTGCAGCGGGCGTTGACCGACGAAGAGGTCGAAGGGGCGATAAGGCGGGCGGTCAAACAGCGGCGCGAGGCGATCGAGCAGTACGGACTGGGCGGCCGGGCGGACCTGGTCGCCGCGGAAACGGAAGAGCTCGGCATCCTCGAGGCCTATCTCCCTCAGTCGCTCTCCGAAGCCGATCTCGAATCCGTCGTGCGCGACATCATCCGGGACAAAGGCTTCGCGTCCGCGAAGGATGTCGGATCGTTGATGAAGGAAGTCATGGCGCAGCACAAGGGTCGCGTGGACGGGAAGCGGGCGCAGGAGATTGCCCGCCGGCTGCTGGCGTGAGCTCCGCCGGCTCCGGCTCGACGCCGGAGCACGATGAAGTCGAGGTCAAGGTCCCGTGCCCGGATCTCTCCGAAGTGCGCCGGCGTCTGGAAGCGGGCGGCGCCTCCGCTCTCTCTCCGCGGCACTTCGAGTCCAACGACCTCTATGACGACGCGGAAAAGCGCCTCTCTTCCCAGGGGCGCACGATTCGCCTGCGGCGCGCCGGCGGTCGCGCCATCCTCACGTACAAGGGAAAGGCGCGCTTTCAGGGTGGAATCAAGTCCCGCGAGGAGCGCGAAACCGAGGTAGCGAATCCCGTCGAGACGGAAGGCATCCTGGCCGGTGTCGGCCTCGCCCGCCGGTTCCGTTACGAGAAATACCGGGAAGAGTGGCGATTCGTCGAGTGCACCGTCGCGCTGGACGAGACGCCGATCGGCTCATTCGTCGAGGTCGAAGGCGATCCGCCCGCCATCCGCCGGGTCCTGAAGACTCTCGGCCTCGACTTCTCATCGGCCCTTCCGTACTCCTACGCACGCCTGTACACGCAGCGCCGGCAGGAGGAGCCCTCCCTTCCCGCCGACATGGTCTTTCCCTCCCGGGAAGGCGGCGCACGCTGAAAAAAGGTGTAAGGACCGCTAGGGCGAATCGGGGCCCGTCCGAGCCTCGGGACTAGAGCTCGCTTGCGGGCCTTTCTCCTCGCGGCGGGGCGCGGCATCCGATTCCGGCCGGTGACGGAGCGCATCCCCAAGCCTCTCTTCCCCTTTCTGAACGTCCCCCTCGCACGGTCGCATCTGGCGCAGCTGCGCGAGTTCGGGGTGTCGGAGGCGGGCGTCAATCTCCACCATCTCGGCCAGGAGATCGAGAAGAACCTCGTCGACGGCTCGCCGGAACTCCCGGAGCTCCGCTTCTTCCGAGAGCCCGCGATCCTCGGAACCGCCGGAGCGCTCGCGAACGCGGCCGACTGGCTCTCCGGCGGCGATTTTCTGGTGGTCAACTCCGATGCCGCGATCGAGCCGAACTACGATGCACTCGTCCGAGCCCACCGGAAGAGTGGACGGCTCGCGACCCTTCTCGTCGTCCCAAACCGCGAGCCCGACCGGTACACGCCGCTTCAGTCCGAAGGGGATCGCGTCACGGCCTTCGGCGCCGGCGCCCGGCCCGAACCGGGCGGCGCTGGAGTCGAAAGCGCGAGGAGCGGCGGGACCGAGCCCGCCCCGCCGCTCCTCTACACCGGTGTTTGCGTCCTCTCCCCGCGGCTTCTCTCGCGGATCGGTCCTGGAGAGCGCGCTCTCGTCGACCACCTCTGGAACCCGCTCCTCGTCGAAGGGGAAGAGATCGGGTGGGCCGCCCACGACGGTCCCTTTGCCGATCTCGGCCGACCTCGAGATTTCCTCCGCGCGTCTTTCGAAGCGCTCGCGCGCGGTGGGCCCTTCCCCGCGGGCGCCGGGCGCTTCGACGAAGCCACCCGCGTTCTCACGCGACGGGAGATCCGGGCGGCCGCGGCCGCCGACTCCGTCCTCGGCGAGTGTGAGCTCGGCGAAGGAGCGCGCATCGCCGCGAGCGCCGTCTGGGACGGGACGGCCGTCGGGGCGGGCGCCCGGGTGACCCGCTGCCTGCTCGCCGGCGGGCACGTAGCCCCCGGCGCGGAATTCACAGACTCGTTGCTCTGGGGCGCTCGCGGAGAGCCATCCCGCGCCTTTCCCCTCACCTGACAGGGTCATGGTTTCCAGTTCCTTTCCCCACGGCGGTAATAAAGCGTGCGCATCTTGGCGGTGCCCCCGTACACCCTCAGGACGGCCATCCGGTCCCGGCCGTCGGCGAGGTACACGGATCCGGGCGTGCACTCCCCGATCGGAGAAAACGAGCAGATGTCCGACCCGTTGAATCGGATCGGGTCGTCGACGCGGTCGAGAAACCCGGAGCCGCCCGGATCGGGAACGGGGATCCCCTGGAGGATCGAGGGATGCACGTCGCCGTGCGTCCACGTAAATCGGGCCACGGGACGATCGATCCCGCGGGCGATGTCGGCAGTCCGCACTCCGTTGCCATTGCCGTCCGCGTAGACGGTCCACTCGTAGCGGTCGCCGTTGCGAACGAACTTCAAGCCGACGTTTCTGTTCTGAGAGATCGCGAGGCTTCGAGCCCGATAGAACGCGGCGCCCACTTCTCCGGCGGCAGACCGGACGGAGATCGAGGATTGAAGGTTCGCCAGGCCGGGAGCCGCGAGACCCATCACCGTCGCGACGACGACCATCGCGAGCAGCAGCTCGACGATCGAAAATCCTCTGCGGCGGGCTGCCCTCGAAAGGAGGGGCCCGGAGCCGCTCGCGCGGCCCCGGGCGGGCGGAGTGATCACCGTCCCTTGCCCACCGGGACGGAGTTGGAAGCGGTTTTCTTCACGGAGGACCCGCGGCCGGAAGCTCCCGAAGCACGTCCCCCGCGGGAACCGGCGTGGACCTTCGCGGCGAGCGTCGTCGGTCCGGACAGCGAGACGTAGGGCTTCAACTCGCTGAAGAGCTTCTCGCCGACGCCCTTCACCTCCATCAGCTCTTCGGCCTGGCCGAACGAGCCGTGGGCCTTGCGGTATTCGACGATCCGGTCGGCGGCCTTCGCGCCGACCCGGGGAAGGAGCGCGATCTGAGCGGCCGAAGCCTGGTTGATGTTGATCTTCTTCCCGGCGGCGGCCTCCGGAGCATCGGCGCCGATGGCGACCGCCGACAGCGCCAGCGCGGCGGCCGCCGGAAAGAGAAGTCGAAAAATCGTTTTCATGAAAAGGGTCCTTTCTGTTGCGTTTCATTTCCGCGATCGATTCGGGGCGTGTCCTCATCGGGTCCCTCGCGTCAGGCGTTCTCCATCGGCCCTCCTTTGTTTTCCTCCGACAAGGGCCAGAGCCGTGCCCGACGGCAGCGACGCGGGAAAGCGCTGTCAGCGCGGGAGATGGAGGGATGGAGACGTGACGACCCGCAGAGACAAGTGACAAACGGCCTTGTCGGCGGAACGCGCCCGGATTCGAAACAGCGGCTCCGGCGTCGCGGGGTCCGGGTGGAAAACGTTTTTGTCGCCGGACAGGAAGGTTGTCGGGGGCCAGGCCGGCGGAGAAGCGGGTGGCGGCGGGACGCGCACGGATAAACTCGCCGCGATGGCGGGATCGGAAATCGTCGTTGGAGTCTCTGGAGCGTCCGGCGGGCTGCTGGCCCGTCGTTTCGTCGAGCTCGCTCTCGCCGCCGAGGGCCTCGGGCGGCTCCATCTCGTTCTCTCTCCGTCCAGTCTCCGGGTCGCCAGATCCGAGCTCGACCCGGACATCGGAAACGACACCGACTGGGTCCGGCGCCTGGGGCTTTCAGCCGCACCGGCGGCGAAGCTCGTCCTTCACTCCCACGAGGAGGTGGGCGCGTCGATCGCCTCGGGCTCCTATCCGACGTCCGGAATGATCGTCATCCCGTGCAGCGCCGGTACGCTCGGCGCGATCGCCAACGGCATCTCGCGCGGTCTGCTCCAGCGCGCCGCCGACGTCTGCCTGAAAGAGCGTCGTCCTCTCGTCCTGGCGCTCCGGGAATCTCCCTACTCCCTCGTGCACATCGAGAACATGCGGCGCGCGACACAGGCCGGCGCCATAGTCGCTCCGCCGACGCCGGCGTTTTATCTTCAGTCCCCTTCGATGGAGCGATTCCTGGACGCCTATTGCGTCCGCGCCGCGCGATGGCTGGGTCTCGAGCTGCCCGGCCCTCAGGATCGCTGGGCGGGGGAATCGAAACCTCCCGAACCCGCCGGGCGATGAGCCGGCCGGAGGAGCTCGTCCGTTCCGTGCGGACGACGCTCGAGATGATCAAGTTTTCTCACACGCTCTTCGCGCTCCCGTTCGCGCTCCTGGCCGCGGTGCTGGCGGCGCGCGGAATTCCTCCGGCGGCGACGGTCGCCAAGATCCTCCTGGCCATGGTGGGTGCGAGAAGTGCCGCGATGGCGCACAACCGCCTGGTGGACCGCCAGATCGACGCCGCCAATCCGCGCACCGCGTCGCGCGCGCTCCCGACGGGCGCCCTGTCGCCCGCCTTCGTCCGCGTCTTCCTGGCGGCCTCGACGCTCGTCTTCCTCCTCGCCGCGGCATGGCTCAACCGGCTGACGCTCCTTCTTTCGCCGGTGGCCCTCGGGCTCCTGTTCGTCTACTCGTACACCAAGAGATTCACGTGGGCGTCTCACTTCGTCCTCGGGCTCTGCCTCGCCATCGCTCCGGTCGGGGCGTGGATCGCCGTCCGGGGATCCTTCGCGCCGGAGCCGGTGCTTCTCGGATTGGCGGTCCTGCTCTGGACCGCGGGATTCGACGTGATCTATTCGCTTCAGGACGAAGACCATGACCGCCGGACGGGATTGCGGTCGATCCCGGCGCGCTGGGGCGGCGCGAAGGCCCTCGGGATCTCGGCGCTCCTCCATTTCCTGATGCTTCCAGTCCTGGTCGCGGTCTGGCGGCTGTCCGGAAGCGGCGCCCTGTTCGGCGTCGGAATCGCCCTGACGGCGGGCGCGCTCGTCTACCAGCACGCGATCGTGCGGCCGGGCGATCTGTCCCGAGTCGACAGCGCTTTTTTCACGGCGAACGGGTTCGTATCGGTCGCCCTGGCGGCCTTCGGAATCGCGGATGTGCTGATCCGCGGCGGCGGAGGAGCGCTTTAGGAGGAGAGCCGGGAATCCCGGAGCGAAGACCGGGCTGCGGGAACGGAGCGCTCGGGCGGCAGAGTAAAATCGCCGCGTCCATGGCGATTCCCTCAGAAGGCGACGTCAAGCTCCGGCACGTGGCCATCGACGGCCCGATCGGAGTCGGCAAGACGTCGTTGGTGGAGCTGCTGTCGAAGCGCTTCCACGGCACGCAGATTCTCGAAGACGTCGACAATCCGTTTCTGGGCGAGTTCTACAAGAAGAAGAAGGGGTCCGCGTTTCAGACACAGCTCTTCTTCCTCCTGTCCCGCTACCAGCAGCAGCGCGAGATCGCGCAGATCGACCTCTTCACGACGCTCGTTCTGGCCGACTACCACTTTCCCAAGGACAAGATTTTCGCCTGCCTCAACCTGGACGACTCGGAGCTGCTCATCTACGACCGGCTCTACACGCTGCTCGCCGAGAGCGTTCCGAAGCCCGATCTCGTGATCTACCTGCAGGGGTCGCTCGAGACCTGCATGCGGCGCATCAAGAGGCGCTCGCGGTCGATCGAGAAGGGGATCACGCCCGAATACCTCGCGCAGCTCATCGAGGCGTACAACTATTACTTCTACCATTACGAGGAAACGCCGCTTCTCGTCGTCGACTGCAACGAGATCGACTTCGTGAATCGTACGGCGGACTTCGACGACCTCGTCGCGCAGATCCAGAGAGCGAGACGAGGGGTGCAGTACTACGTACCGGCGACTCATCCCGGATAAGTCCCGGCTCGCCTCCCGCCGGAGTCGTCTCCTGGCCACGCGCAGGGCGCGAGCCGGCGCGCTCCTCCCGAGTGTGTAAGACCCGGCTCGCCTCCCGCCGGGGTCTCGTCCTCGCCACAGTCAGGACGCGAGCCGGCGCGCTCCTCCCC
>JALYUA010000052.1 GCA_030854005.1 Acidobacteriota bacterium | reverse complement strand
GTGAGGAATGCCCCTCACCCCGACCCTCTCCCCCGGCGCGCGGGGAGGCCGTAAGCGAGCCCGGTCCTCGGCATCACCTGGCGGGTGAGGAATGCCTCTCACCCCGACCCTCTCCCCCGGCGCGCGGGGAGAGGGAGCAGAACTTATTCGATTGTTCGGACCGTCGTGAAGTGGCGGTCGAGGGCGAACCAGAACATGGGGAGGACCTGGCGCTCGTTGCCGTCGGAGGCGCACGCGCGCGGGGCCGCGAGCTGCGGCTCCCATTCGATGGTCAGGCGCTCCCCGCCGATCTCCGTGTCGACGCGCTCCCGCCGCTCGATCTGCCGGGGCGTGAACGCGAGGGCTTCGTCGCCCGCCGCCACGGCCAGCATCTCCTCCTTGGGCTTGTGGCGGCGGTCGGACGTCTTCTCTCCGGAGACGCCCTGCATCCCCGAGAGGCGATAAATCTTCATCAGAAACGGGGCCGTGGTCTTCTCTCCGAGGTCGAGGTAAAGCGAGTCCGGATGCGCTTCCTCCCATCGGTCACCGCGCGTCACGACGGCGGCGATCCCCGAGAGCCGTTCGCCCGCCAGGGGTCCCGCGAGCGCGACGCCGGTCGCCGCGGACCAGTACGTCGCCGTCTCCCGGTCCCGGAAAACGAGGGTGTCCCGCCACAGAGCGCCGGTGCTCTCGAAGAGAAGGGTGCGCTCGCGGAGCCGCCGGTTCCAGACGGCCGCGACGCCCGTCAGAGCGCAGCGCACGACGACCCAGGAGGCGTCTCCCATCTCGTCGTTGACGATCTCGAAGCGGTCGAGAAGCCCCAGGGGATACGCCCGGACTCCGCCCGGAAGGACGATTCCGAGGATGCGATCGTGCTCATCCGGAGTCCGCGTGTGACGCGCGAGCGGGACCATCGTCGCCCGATCGACGCTCCGGAAGTCGGCGGCCGGCGCCATCTGAACGAGAGGATCCCCCGCGACGACCGCGACCCTCGGACTGTCCCGGTAGCGGTGCGTCAGGCATCCGGTCGCGAGGACGAGCGCCGCCAGACCCGGCAGCAGCCACGTCAGGATCTTTCCCGCGCGGGTGGGTCTTCCGGAGCTCATCCGTTCACCAGTTCACCGTCTTCAAGGTACACGATCCGGGTATCGTCCCGGCGCCTGTCCACCTCTCTGTGCGAGACTGATCCCTCCATGGCGGACCATCGCCCGGCGGCCCCTCAGCCGTCTCCCCGCATTCCGGGAAGACGGCTCTCCCTCTTCTGGATCCTTCAGCTGGGCGGCTGGGGGCTGTTCGGCGCCGGGATGTTCGTGGCGGGGCTCTCCGTCTTCCCGCTCTTCGACGACTCGTGTCTCAAGTCGAGCCTGACCCTCTTCGGTTTCGGCGCGAGCCTTTTGTTGCGCCTGATCTACCGCGCGGAAGACCGCCTCCATATTCCCCTCGCGGCCCAGGCCGCCGTCGCGATCCCCGCGTCCTTCGGGGCCGCCGCCGTGTGGATGGCCGCGCACCACCTGGCGATCGCGGCGGTGCTCGAGCCCGTCAAGAAGGGCGGCGGGGTCCATCTTGACTGGCGGGAGTTTCCCGATTTCACGAACACGATCTATTACTTCTTCGTCCTGGTCGCCTGGAGCGTTCTCTATTACCTAGTCCAGGCGACTCTCGATCTCTCCTCGGAGCGCGAGAGGCTCCGGAAGTCCGAGGCGCTCGGGCGCGAAGCGCGCCTCCACGCGCTTCAGCTGCAGCTGTCCCCGCATTTTCTGTTCAACGGCTTGAACGCGATCTCGACCCTGGTCCACGAGGCGCGCAACGCGGAAGCCAATCGCATGTTGTCCCGGCTCTCGGAGTTCCTGCGGGCGACGCTCGACCGGCCGATCACCATGGAGGTGCCCCTCGACGAGGAGATCGAGCTCGCGTGCCGCTATCTCGAGATCGAGCGCGTCCGATTCGGCGACCGGCTGAGACTCGAGATCATCGTCTCGCCCGACGCGCGCGCCGCGCTCGTGCCGCCGCTCATCCTCCAGCCGCTGGTCGAGAACGCGGTCCGGCACGCCATCCTTCCTCGGGAGGGGGGCGGCTGCCTTTCGATCCGCGCGGCGCGCGACGACGGGTGGCTCACGCTCGCCGTGGAAGACGACGGGCCGGGGATGCGGGAAGGGGCCCGGACGACCCCGGGCGTCGGTCTCGCGAACACGCGCGAGCGGCTGGCAGAGCTGTACGGCGGGCGCGCGGCGCTCTCCTTCAACTCGCGCGAGCGCGGCGGCCTCTCCGTCTCCATCCGCATTCCGTTCCGCGCCGCGGTCACGGGAGCCGCCTGAGTTTGACGCTCCGGGCTGTGGTCGCCGACGACGAGGCCCTGGGGCGCCGCGGAATCGTGTCGCGGCTGGCGAAGGCGGACGCCGTCGACGTCGTCGCCCAGTGCAGCAACGGCCGCGAGGCCATCGAGGCGGTCCGCGAGCTCAAGCCCGACCTTCTCTTCTTGGACGTCCAGATGCCGGGGATCGACGGCTTCGAAGTCGTCCGCGGCCTGCCCGCCGACGGACGCCCGCACGTCATCTTCGTGACGGCCTGGGACAAGCACGCCGTACGCGCTTTCCAGGTGGAGGCGCTCGATTATCTGGTCAAGCCGATCGACGACGAGCGGTTCGCGGAGGCGCTCGAACGAGCGCGCCAGGCGATCGCGCAGAGACGGGACAGCGAGATCGGACGGCGCGTCGTGGCCGCGGTCCGGGAATCTGGTTCCCCCTCCGAGGAGAAGCGCGTTCCTTCGGGAGCGCTCCCCGGCTGCTTCGTGGTGCGCGACCGCGGCCGCGTCTCCTTCGTGCGCCACGCGGACGTCGACTGGATCGAAGGGGCGGGCGACTACGTCCGCCTCCACGCCGCCGACAGGGAGTGGCTCCTGCGCGACACGCTGGGAGCGGTCGAGAAGCGCCTCGATCCCCGGAAGTTTCTCCGGATTCACCGCTCGACGATCGTCCGCCTCGACCGGATCCGCGAGCTCCGTCCGTTCGAGAACGGCGACGCGTCGGTCCACCTGATCGACGGCCGCGAGCTTCGCGCCAGCCGGAGCTACCGGGGCGCGCTCGCCCGCCTGATCCGTCCCCGCTGACCGCACTCTCCCCCCGCCCGGGCGCGCCCGTCCCTCCGCCGGACTCATGGCGGCGCGCGAGGCCCGGGCCCGCCGTACGGTGGCGGCATGCCGCTGCAGGACCCGCAACGAGGAAAGCGACCGCTCCGATTCTCCCGATGGACCTGCGCGCTGGCCCTCCTCGCCGCGCGCGCTTCGGCGGCCGTTCTTGCCCAGGCGGGCCCGGCGCCCGTCCAGGCTCCCCTCGTGGTGCCGAGGCTCGCCACCCCCATCCGGCTCTCGGGCGACCTGTCCGACCCGGGGTGGAAGCGCGCCGTCGCAGTCACGGAATTCTACGAAGTGGACCCCGGCGACAACATCCCTCCCGTGGTCCGGACCACTGCGTATCTCGCCTATGACGACCGCTTCTTCTACGCGGCCTTCCGATGCGAGGACCCCGACCCTTCCCGGATCCGCGCTCCCTACGTCGACCGGGACAACGTCTTCACCGACCAGGACCTCGTGGCGATCCTGCTCGATACCCGCGGGGACGGGAAGACCGCGACCCAGCTTCGAGTCAACGCCCGGGGGATCCAGGGGGACGCCGTCAACAACGACGCGAATGGAAGCGAGGACTATTCGCCGGACTTCTACTACGAGGCCGCCGCTCGGATCGACGCCGGCGGCTGGACCGCCGAGATACGCATTCCCTTTTCGACCCTGCGTTATCCGAAGGCGGACCCGCAGACCTGGGGAATCCTCCTGTTCCGGAACTATCCTCGCGGCGACCGGCGGCGGATGTTCTCGACTCCTCAGCCGCGCGGATCGAGCTGCTTTCTCTGCCACCAGCGCCGGCTCGAGGGCCTGACCGGACTGCCCTCCGGAGCCCACTCCGTCCTCGCGCCATTCGCGACCGCGCGCGAGCGCGCCTCGGCCCGGCCGGACCAAAGCGGCGGCGGCGACCTCAAAGCGGGCCCGGTTCGCGGAGACGGCGGGCTCGACGCCAAGGTGATCCCGGGCCCGGACACCGTCATTGATGCAACGCTGAACCCGGATTTCTCCCAGATCGAATCGGACGTCGCCCAGATCGGAGTCAATCAGCGCTTCGCCCTCTTCTACCCGGAGAAGCGGCCGTTCTTTCTCGAGCGGGTCGACCTGCTGCAGACTCCCATCAGCGCGGTCTACACGCGGACGATTACGTCGCCGCGGTGGGGAGCGCGCGTGACGGGGGAGTCCGGCCAGACGAGCTATACGGCGCTCGTGACCCAGGATCGGGGCGGCGGAAGTACCGTGATCCCAGGCCCCGAGTTCTCGCGCCTCGCGCCGCAGGACACGTCATCCTTCGCGGCCTTCGCGCGTGTCCGGCAGGCGCTCGGACGCTCCTTCGCCGGCCTGCTCGCGACCGACCGGGAGAACCGGGACGGCGGCCACAACCGCGTCGTCGGACCCGACTTTCAGTGGCGCCCCGGTCAAGCGGACGTCGTGACGGGCCAGATCCTCGTCAGCGACACCCGGAGCCCGCGCTCGGACGCCTCTCCGCCGGGCTCCGGCGGAAGCGGGACGGCCGCAGACTTCTCCTGGTCTCGCTCGACGCGGCGTTTCGATTCGTACGCGGAGTACCAGGACTTCGGGAATCGGTTCCGCGCGGACGATGGCTTCGTCCCGCAGGTCGGCTTTCGCCGGGCGCATGGATATGCGGGGTGGAGCTTCTATCCGACGGGGATCTTCTGGCACGTGCGCCCGGTCGTCGCCACGGAGTACTCGGCGGATCGAAGCGGAAGCCTCCTGTTTCGCCGGCTCCACGGCGGAGTCGGCTTCGACGGCCGGTGGAGGTCCATCGGCGAGCTCAACTACCGCTCGGATCGGGTCCGCACGGGCGGCCTCGTGCTCTCGCGAAACCAGGTGACCTTCCTCTTCGACGCGAGCCCGTCGCGCCTCGTGTCGCACGTCACGCTTTCGGGTGAGCTCGGAGATGAGATTGACTTCGAAGGACATCGACCGGGAACCGGCGGAGAGGTGAAAGTTCAGCTGACACTTCGCCCCACGGACCATCTCGAGCTCCTGTTCGACGGAGACAGGAGCTGGGTCGACGTGCGCTCTCCCGGACGGGGGAAGGGCCGGCTGTTCACGGCGGACGTGGCGCGCGTGAAATCGACGTACACGTTCAGCGCGCGATGCTTTCTGCGGGCGATCGGCCAGTGGGTCGAGACCCGGAGCGATCCGAGTCTGACGGCGGCCTCCGTCGAAAAGAGAACGGGCGCCCTCGAGTCCTCGGCCCTCTTCGGCTACCGGGTCAACTGGCAGACGGTCCTGTTCGCGGGCTACGGGGACTCGCGAGCGCTCTCCGAGACGGGCGGCTTCGAGCGCCGCGGCCGCCAGTTCTTCGTAAAGGCCTCGTGGGCCTTCGTCCGGTGAACGCGTCGGCGCCGACGTCAGACGATCGCGGGCTCGGCGGCGGAGACGGACGCGGCGGCTGCGCGGCGAACGACGCGCTTGTAGGTCGAGTCTCGCTCGAACGGCTCGCGGCCGGACCCCCGGATCACCCGCTCGAAATCGGCGCGCGTCATTCCCGAGGCCGTGGTCGCTCCGGCCGCGTGCGTGATCGTTTCGTCCACGAC
>JALYUA010000050.1 GCA_030854005.1 Acidobacteriota bacterium | reverse complement strand
TGCTGAAATTCTCCTCGGACACGGGGGCGCGAGCCGTCGAAGCCATCGCCTCCGAGCCCGACTTCGCAAAGAGCCGCGGGGCGGCGGGCGGAGGAGGCGGCGGCGGCGGCGAGGATGCCGTGGACGTCGGGATCGTCGGCGCCGGGGTCTCGGGGATCGCGGCGGCGGTCATGGCGAAGAAGCTCGGGCTCACCTTCCAGGTCTTCGAGGCCACGGAGATCTTCTCGACCGTCGTCAACTTCCCCAAGGGCAAGCCCATCTACACCTACCCGACGGACATGACGCCCGAGGGAGAGATCCAGTTCCGCAAAGAGGTCCATCCCAAGGAGCAGCTCCTGGCCGACCTCGAGGCCAAGCGCAAGGAGGCCGGCGTCGAGGTGACGGTCGCCCGCATCGAGAGGATCGAGCGCAAGGGCGGCGTGCTTTTTCTCCACCACGGCGACAAGGCGAAGACCGTGACGAAGGCGCGTCGGGCGATCGTGGCGATCGGCCGCAGCGGCAACCACCGCAAGCTCGGCGTCCCCGGCGAGAACCTCGATAAGGTGTTCAACCGGCTCTACGACCCGAAGGAGTTCGCGGGGAAGAAGGCGCTCGTCGTCGGCGGCGGAGACTCCGCGCTCGAAACGACGATCGCCCTCGCCAACGCGGGCGCGCACGTGACGCTTTCGTATCGAAAAAAGGAGTTCGCTCGCCCCAAGCCCGAGAACGTGGCGAAGATCCAATCGCTCGAGAAGGACCCTTCCGCGCCGATGGACATCGAGCACCCGAGCTCCGAGCGCGTGACGACGGCGACGGGCGCCTTCACGCGGGTCAAGGGGGACGAGCACGCGCCGGGCTCCATTCGCCTCGCGATGGCGACGACCGTCGTGCGCGTCGAGGAGGCGAAGGCCGTCCTGAAGGATGAAGCCGGGAAGGAAGAGATCCTCGACAACGACGTCGTCTTCACGATGCTGGGCCGCGAGGCGCCGCTCGATTTTTTCCGGCGATCGGACATCCCGATCCGCGGGGAGTGGCGCGCCGGCATCATCTCGGGCTTCGCCGCGTTCCTTCTCGCGTGCCTCTTCCTCTACAACTGGAAGGCGGGCGGCGAGGTCAACCAGTACTTCCAGAAGCACGGCCTCTTCCCGTACAACGTGCCGGGACTCTTCGAAAGAGCGGGCGGATCTCTGGCCTCCGCGGCGAAGCGGCCCGACACCTTCCTCGGCACGTTGACGCTCTCTCTGACCGAGCCCGGCTTCTACTACTCGTTCGCGTACTGCCTCTGCGTGCTGCTCTTCGGGATCGCGCGGATCCGCCGCCGCAAGACGCCCTACGTGACGCGGCAGACGATCACGCTCACCCTGATCCAGTGGATCCCCCTCTTCCTCCTCCCCTACCTGCTGCTGCCCTGGCTCGGGCACAACGGCGCCTTCGACCACGGGTTCGGGAAGACGTTCGCCGACCATCTCTTCCCCGCCGCGAGTTACGGGCAGGGACGGGAGTACTGGCGCGCGTTCGGTTTCATCCTCGCGTGGCCGCTCTTCATCTGGAACGTCTTCTCGTCCAAACCGATGTCGTGGTGGCTCGTGATCGCGTTTCTCCAGACGTTCGTGATCATTCCGCTGATCGTCCGCCGCTGGGGCAAGGGCGCCTACTGCGGCTGGATCTGCTCCTGCGGCGCCCTCGCCGAGACTCTCGGGGACACGCAGAGGCAGAAGATGCCGCACGGCCCGTTCTGGAACCGGATGAACATGGTCGGCCAGGCGATCCTTGGCGTCGCGTTCGTCCTGTTCTTCGCGCGCGCCGTCTCGTGGACCGCGCCGAACACGCGCGTCGGCGGCGCGGCGGAAAAGATCTTCTCGGGACTTCTCTCGAGCTGGTCTGTCCTCGGGATCCAGCTGAACTACTACCACGTGGTCGACATCTTCCTCGCGGGCATCGTCGGCGTGGGGTTCTACTTCTGGTTTTCCGGCCGGGTCTGGTGCCGCTTCGCCTGTCCGCTCGCCGCGCTGATGCACATCTACGCGCGCTTCACGCAGTTCCGCATCTTCCCCGAGAAGTCGAAATGCATCTCGTGCAACGTCTGCACGTCGGTGTGCCACCAGGGCATCGACGTGATGAACTTCGCCAACAAGGGGCTCCCGATGGAGGACCCGCAGTGCGTGCGCTGCTCCGCGTGCGTCCAGTCCTGCCCGACCGGCGTGCTCTCGTTCGGGCGGTTCGACATGAAGTCGGGGCTGCCGGTGCTCGACCGCGTGCCCGCCTCCCCCGTGAAGATGAAGGAGTCCGGCCGTGGCGGCGGCACTCCGATCGGCGGATACCCGGGTCAGCCGGGAAAAACGGCCAGCGTCTGAACCTGCCCCGGTCCGCGGAGCTCTTTCGGGTCGCCGCGGGGGCACTTCGCCATCCAGGGCGCGATCAAGCTGGCTGTCTTGCCGGCCGCGCACCAGGCCGCGGCGGGGACCGCCGGGATCGCCGTCTGCGCGGTCGTTCCCTCGGCCCTCTTTCTGCTCAACGACGCGATGCCGCGAAGCAACGGGCTCTCGCCGTCTGACGCTCGGCGCTGAACGCTCGACGCTCCACTCTCTTCCGTGATCTGCTTTTCCGCCGGAGGACGTCATGACGGACAGCAACCGGGATCTCGCCGTCCGATGGTTCCAGGAAGTCTGGAACGAACGGCGGCACGAGACCATCGACGAGCTCTTCGCGGCGGACGGCGTCGGCCACATGGAAGGCGGAGACGGCACGATCGCCGACTTCAAGTCCGCGCGAGCTGGACTCCTCGAAGCCTTCCCGGACTTCTCCGTGGTAGTCGAGGACACCCTCGCGGAGGGCGACCACGTCGTCGTCCGCTGGGTCGCGACGGGAACCCACCAGGGCCGCGGGCTCGGGATCGAGGCGACTGGCCGGCCGGTCTCGTTCCGCGGTATGACGTGGCTGAAGTTTCAGAATGGAAAGGCGGTCGAGGGCTGGGACTCCTGGAACCTCGGGGGGCTTCTCACGAGCCTCCGGACGGATCAGCCCTCCTCAGCGTCTTCGACATCCGGATGAGAGGGAACAGAACTCCGTCCGGCAGCTCGACCTCCACGGATTCGACCCGCGTGTACCCGCAGCGCTCGTAGAGCGGGACGCCCGAGAGCGTCGCCATCAGCTCCATGCTTTCGAAGCCCTCCGCGCGGGCGGCCGCCTCGCAGAACTCGAGCAGCAAGCGTCCGTACCCCCGCCTGGCGCGATCGGGATGCACGAAGAACGCGCGGATCCGGGCGGGATCGGCCGCGGGGTCGAGCCACTCGTCGGACCGCCCCGCGGATTGATCGCCCCCGTAGAGAGTCCGGCGGCGGCTCCATCCTCCGCAGGCGACGGGCCGACCTTCCTCCTCGATGACGAAGTACGTCCCGTCCTCGATCAGGCGGGTGTCGACGCCGAAAATGTGGGTGAGCGCGCTCGCCAGCTGCCGCGGCGAATACTCGACGGCGCCGAGGCCGAGAACCGAGGCCCGGAGCAGGTCCGTCAGGGCGGCGACTTCGTCCGGGGCGGCCTTCCGGACGATGGCAGCGGACGTCTTCGCGTCCGGGGCAGCGGACGTCTTCGCGTCGGGGGCGCCGGACGTCTTCGCGTCCACGGGACCCGCCGTCTTCGGGACCACAGGGCCCGCCGTCATTTCTTCAGCTCGGCCAGGCGCCACTCGGCCTGCTGGCGGCCGTGCGCCCCGATCATGGGGACGCTCAGGTAGCGCTTCGCGGCCGCGAGCGCCCGGTCCTTCCGTCCGAGCTCGAGCTCGCAATCGACGATGGCCTTGGTGATGGGGTAGTAGTTCGGCGTCAGGGCGTACGCCTTCTCGAACTGCGTCAGGGCGGCGGCGCAGTTCTTCTCGAGGTACTGCGCCCCGAGACCCGCGTAGAAGTAACCGTCGCGATCGTCGGGATACTGGTGGATGAACCGCTCGATGGTTCTGCGGTAGGCGACTCCGTTGCCTGTGTTCACCCACGTGCCACTCTGCTCGATCCAGAACCTTTCCTTCCGGTTGACGCGGTCCTGGAAGTCCTCCGCCTTTTTCTGGGCGGCTTTCGACTTGGCTTCGTCGCCCGCGAACGAGTAGGCGCAGGACAACTCCGACCAGGCCAGCGCCATCTGCGGGTCCGCCTCGAGGGCCTTCTCGAGCTCCGGGATCGCGGATTTCCAGTCGCCCTCGAGGGTCGACTCGCGGCCTCGCAGAAAGTGCGTGTACGCGTCGAGCGAGGAGGTCGCGACTCGGTCCACCGCGGGAACGGTTCCCCTGGCGGCCAGCTTTTCGCGGATCCGCCGGCTGATGCCCGCGGTCAGCTCCGGGAGCAGGCGGTCCGCGCTCTCCGACACCGCCTGGAAGTGCGCGATGAGGGTATCGGGCAGACGGATCAGGTCCGCGTCGAGCACGTACGAGGATCCGACTCGCGAGAGCCTGCCGCCCAGCATCGCGTTCGCCCCCGCCGCCGCGGCGAGCCGCGCCGCCGACGCGGGATCCCGCGAGGCATTCGCGAGCCCTCCCC
>JALYUA010000034.1 GCA_030854005.1 Acidobacteriota bacterium | reverse complement strand
CGGGAGGTCGACGGCCTTTCGTCCGAGCTCCCCGCGGCGTCCCGGCGGCATCTGCTTTTCCTCTTCGACCTGACGTACGCGACTCCGGCGGAAATCGTCCGCGCGCGGGAGGCGGCGACGCGCTTCGTCGTGAGCGGTCTCGACCCCGAAGACCTCGCGGCGGTGGCGACCACCTCGGTGGAGCAGGGAGCCCGCCTCCAGATGACGTTCACGGCGGACCGGAGGCAGCTGGTCCGCGCGATCTCGTCCGTGGGCCTTCCGAGCCAGGCCGAGGAGCACGCGTACGATCCGCTGGCCTTCGTCTTCAGCCTTCCCGGCGATCCCACGACCAATTCGTCCGTGCAGGAACAGACCCGCGGAACGAGCTCCATCATCGATCCGACGTCGTCGACGCGGCTCTATGCGGCGATGGCGCAGAAGGACGCGGACGACTACGCCGTGACTCGCGTCGGACGGCACCTGGGGTCGATGGGATCCCTGGCGGCCGCTCTGGACGCCGTCCAGGGGCGCAAGACGATCGTTTACTTCTCGGAGGGCTTCGATGGACGGTTGCTCTCCGGAAGCGTCGCCCGGTCAAAATCCACGGAAAGCGTCGTCTCGGAGAACAACGCGATGTTCTCGGGGCAGTTCTGGACTTTCGACGTCGACCGCCGGTGGGCCAACGGCCCGCTCCACCGCGACCTCTCCGATACGGTCGACCTGCTCCGGCGGTCAGACTGCATCGTGTACGCCATCGACATCGCCGGCCTGAAAGGGGATGGCGATACTTCGCTCGGTTCCACGGCGGGGCGCGGAGAGGAGTCTCTCTTTGCGCTGGCGCACGGGACGGGCGGGGAAGTGCTCAAGAACACGAACGACCTGTCCGCGCAGCTCAAACGGATTTCAGAGCGGACCAGCCTGACGTACGTGCTGGCGTTCCAGGCGCCGAAGACCGGGGAGGATGGACACTTTCATTCCCTCAGGGTGCGCGTCAAACGCAAGGGGATGCGCGTCTCGGCCCGGGCTGGCTACTACGAAACGAAGGCGTTCCAGTCGATGACTCCTCTTCAGAGGATGCTTTCCGCGGCCGACGTGATCACGCGGGAGAAGCAGGAAGGAACTCTTCCTTTCGAGATGCTGGCCCTCTCCTTTGGCGGCGAAAAAATCAGCCGCGTTCCCGTCCTCCTGCAGATTCCCGGTGGCGCGTTTGCATCGGTTCCCGCCGGACAGTTTCCACTGGAGCTCTACGTCTACATCACGGGGGAGGACGGCCGGGTCGCCGATTTCTTCACACGGGTCGTGTCGGTCGACACGGCGGCGAGCGGCGAGCGGCTGCGGCGTTCCGGCCTCGTCTTCTACGGAACGTGCCGGCTGCTTCCCGGCCGATACCGTGTCCGGGCGTATGCGCGCGACGGCCGGGACGGACGTTTCGGTTTCCGGGTCGCGGCGCTGGAAGTGCCCGAGACCTCGTCCGCCGGCATGCGGGCACTCCCGCCGCTCTTCGTCGACGCCGAGGACGGCGTTCGCCTGAGAGACCACGTGGCCGGAGCGGCTGTCGCGGGAGAGGCCGAGCCCTTCCGGGTCGGAGACACCGCCTTCGTGCCGCGGATCGTGCCGACCGTCGTCGCCGGCGGCACTTCGCGCGTCTGCCTCATGCTCTATCGAAAGACTCCCGGCAAGGCGATTTCTCCGTTCGAAATCCAGGCCGAAGTGGTGGACGCCGACGGACGCGCCCGGCGCCCGGCCCGGCTCTCCCTGATCGGGCGCTCGGATCCGGACGCGGAGGGACTCGTCAAGCTGCTGCTCGAGTTCTCGGCGACCGATCTTCCGACCGGGGACTACTCGCTGCGCGTCATTTTCCGCGACGCCCGCGATGAACGCCTGCGGAGCGAGAGCGAGGCGCGATTCCACGTCTCGTGACCCGGCCGGTGGTCGCGGCGCTCTCGCTGGCGGGTCTGCTGCTCACGGGGAACGTCTCGTCCCTCCAGGGTCAGCGGCCCGCCGAGCGCGCAGACTCTCCCGCGCGGCGGCTCCAGAAGTTTCGTGAGGAAGAGCGCGGCCGCCATCCCCTGGCGGCGAGGGAGGCGGGGGCGCGGCTGGCGGAGATCGCGCGGGGCTTCGCCGGGGCGGGGGAGAGAGCTCGCGCCATCGAGATCCTCTCGGAGGCGGCGGCGCGGGACCCGGACAGCGGAGAGATTCTCGCCGAGCTGGCTCGGCTGTACCTCCAGAACGGCGACTACGAATTTGCGAGCGCCACGCTCGACGCCTCGCTCGAACGCGCGGAGCTCCGTCTCGCGGCGCCGGATCTCTATGCGGCGATCGGGGAGGGCTTCGCGTCCGCGAACCGCCTCGAGGACGCGGTCGCCGCGTGGGAGCTCGCCGAGAAATCGGGCGCCGGCGATGCGGCCATTCGGGCCCGGCTGGAGCGCGCGCGACGGGAGCTTTCCGTCACGCCCGGCCAGCGCCTCGTGCAGAGCGAAAGATTCGCGGTCTATTCGGACGCGACCGTCGCCGAGTCGGTCGTGGCGGCGGCCGAAGCGCATCTCGAGAACGAGTACACGCGGCAGCGGGAGTTCTTCGGCGCCGAAGACCTGCCAGGGCCGCAGATCGTCATCCTGTACGCCGGACGGCGCTTCTTCTCGCTCGTGGCGGTCCCGGACTGGGTGTCGGGCGTCTTCGACGGCAAGATCCGGATCTCCTTCGACCCGTCGGCAGGCTTCACGCCGGAGCTTCGGTCGGTCCTGTCCCACGAGCTCGCCCATGCCTGGATCCGATTTCTCTCGCGAGATCATGCGCCTGGCTGGCTTCACGAAGGGCTGGCGCAGTGGTGCGAGGGACGGCGTTTTCCGCGAAAGGATTTCCACTCCGTCTTCGCCCGGCTGACGCCCTTTTCTCTTTCCGAGATGGAGGGCAACCTCGGCCGCCGGGGCGACCAGGTGGCCGCCCGCGCCAACTACATCGAGGCGCTCGGTCTCGTCGAGTACCTCGCCTTCACACGCGGGGAAGGCGCCGTCGTCTGCGTCCTCCGCGCCCTCTCCGACGGGGCCTCTCTCGAAGAGGCCCTGAGACGCGAGGCCGCCGTGACGCCGGCCGAGCTCGTCACGCGATGGAGAACCTGGGCGGGAATTTAGCCGGGAGCTGTCTGAGAAGTCGTTCCGCGGTCTGAACAGTCGACGCTCGACTCTCCTCTCAACCCGCGATCGCCGCGGTCGGCGAGGAAGACTTGACCTCCGCGGATTGCGGTGCGGCTTTTTCCTGCGCCTCCCGGGCGTGGGCCAGCCACCAGCGCCGCGCGCGATCGTCGGTCCATTCGCGTTCCAGGGGGACGGTCCGTAGCTCCGCGGACAGCTCCTGCATGGTCTGCGGCCTGTTGTTCGGGTCCTTCTGCAGGCACGCCATCAGGATCTCCTCGAGCCGCGGCGGAATGAGGTTCGACGTCCGCCGGGAAGGCGGAACGGGCGGCTTCTGGACGTGATCCATGATGATCTGCATGGGCGGCCGTTTCGGATCGAACACCGTCTGCCCGGTGACGAGCCAGTAACCGACGGCGCCCAGCGCGTAGATGTCGGCGCGCCAGTCGAGATCCGTCGTTCCCAATCCCATTTCAGGCGCCATATAGCCGGGCGTTCCGGCGAGCACACCCGCGAGCGTCAGCTGCCGTTCGTTGATCTCCGAGCTGGTGTTCTTGACGAGGCCGAAGTCGAGGATCTTGACGAAGTCCCATTCGAGGCCGTAGCGGCAGACATAGATGTTGGCCGGCTTGACGTCGCGGTGGATCAGCCCGCCCTGGTGCGCTTCGGCGAGCGAGTGGCACGCCTGGATGAGGATGTGAACCGCGCGCTCGGCGGGCACCGGGCCGAAACGCTCGACGAGCGTCTCGACGTCGAAGCCTTCCAGGAGCTCCATGACGTAATAGAAAGTGCCGTCCTCGGTCGTGCCGAAGTCGTAGATGTCGACCGTGTGCGGCGACTGAAGACCCGCCGCGGCCTGGACTTCGCGCTCGAACCGCTTGATGGACTCCCGGCCGTCGCTTCCCGTCGAGTCCGGCCGGATCAGCTTGATCGCGGCCGATCGCGCGAGGAGGCGATGGCTCGCCTTCCAGACCTCGCCCATGCCGCCGCTGCCGAGCAGCTCCTCCAGGTGGTAGCTGCCCATCTCGTGGCCCCGCTCCGCCTCGACGTTCATCGTGTAAACGATCCCGGAAACGACGATCGCCACCGTCGCCGCGACGGCGGTCGGCAGAAACATCAGCCAGACGGCGGGCCCATGGGGCGGCGGGTTGCCCGCGGCCACCTGCGCGAGAAGCCCGACCGGATCCATGGCCGCCGTGGCGACGGTCGCCAGGATGACCTTCCCGCGGGTCGCGGGGACGATCAGGGGGTAGGCGAGCGCCCAGACCGCCACGGCGGACCAGCCGCGCGGGATCCCGGCCGTCATCGGAGTCGAATGGATGTTCACGGCGAGGAAGAAACCCATGACGACCTCGTACACGAGGGCCGCGTCGATCAACCTCTCCGAGTCGAGCATTTCGCGCCCCGAAATCCAGGCCATGACGAGGGAAGCCCCGATCGCCCCGGCGACGCCGATGAGCCAGAGGGTCCCCGACGAGCCCGGATG